>NZ_JBFRFD010000146.1:0-7306 GCF_052114645.1 Arthrobacter sp. 2YAF22_2 | reverse complement strand
GGGTTGTAGCGGCGCACGCGCAGCGTGACATCGAAGGACGGGATCTCCCCGCCGCCGCCGACGCCGGCGGGCAGTTCGATCTTGGAGGCTGGCTCAGCGAGTTCAGCGGTCATCTTAGTACTTCCTCACCATCGGCTCGTAACGCGTAAAGACCACCGGTTTGGTGGCAAGCCGGATGCCGGCAATCGCCTCGGCGGAACCGTCCGCCGGGGCGTGGTCATCCTTGTACGCCATGGAGTGCTTCATGAAYTTTTCGTCGTCGCGCTCGGGGAAGTCCTCGCGGAAGTGTCCGCCGCGGGATTCCTCGCGGTGCAGGGCAGCCACGGTCATGACCTTGGCGAGCTCCAGCAGGAAGCCCAGTTCCACGGCCTCCAGCAGGTCCAGGTTGAAGCGCTTGCCCTTGTCCTGGACGCTGATGCGCTGGTACCGCTCCTCGAAGGACGCGATGTCCGTGAGGACCTGGTTCAGCGTGTCGGCCGTGCGGAACACCTGCATGTTGGCGTCCATGGTGTCCTGCAGGTCCTTGCGGATCTGGGCCACCTTTTCGGTACCGTCCGAGGTGCGGACGTGGTCCAGCAGGTTCAGCGTGTACGCCTCGGGATCGGCGGGGAGTTCGACGTAGTCAGCGGTCTTGGCGTACTCCGCGGCGGCGACGCCGGCGCGCTTGCCGAAGACGTTGATGTCCAGCAGCGAGTTGGTGCCCAGGCGGTTGGAGCCATGCACCGACACGCAGGCCACCTCGCCCGCGGCGTAGAGGCCCGGGATGACGGTGTCGTTGTCCTGCAGGACCTCGGCGCTGATGTTGGTGGGGATGCCGCCCATGGCGTAGTGCGCCGTCGGGAAGACCGGGACCGGCTCCGTGTACGGTTCCACACCGAGGTAGGTGCGGGCGAACTCGGTGATGTCCGGCAGCTTGGCGTCGATGTGCGCCGGCTCCAGGTGCGTCAGGTCAAGGAGGACGTAGTCCTTGTTCGGGCCGCAGCCGCGGCCTTCGCGGACCTCGTTGGCCATGGACCGGGCCACAATGTCGCGCGGGGCGAGGTCCTTGATGGTGGGGGCGTAGCGCTCCATGAAGCGCTCACCCTCGGAGTTGCGCAGGATGGCGCCCTCGCCGCGGGCGGCCTCGGACAGCAGGATGCCCAGGCCGGCCAGGCCGGTCGGGTGGAACTGGAAGAACTCCATGTCTTCGAGCGGGATGCCGCGGCGGAACGCGATGCCCATGCCGTCACCGGTGAGGGTGTGGGCGTTGGAGGTGGTCTTGAAGACCTTGCCGGCACCGCCGGAGGCGAAGATCACGGACTTGGCCTGGAACACGTGCAGTTCACCGGAGGCGAGGTCGTAGGACACGACGCCGGCCACGCGCTTCTGCTTGTACGGGGTGCCGTCCTCGCGGACCGCGTCTTCCTCGACGGTCAGCAGGTCCAGCACGTAGTACTCGTTGTAGAACTCGACGTTGTGCTTGACGCAGTTTTGGTACAGGGTCTGCAGGATCATGTGCCCGGTGCGGTCCGCGGCGTAGCACGCACGGCGGACCGGCGCCTTGCCGTGGTCGCGGGTGTGCCCGCCGAAGCGGCGCTGGTCGATCCGGCCCTCGGGCGTCCGGTTGAACGGCAGGCCCATCTTCTCCAGGTCCAGGACGGCGTCGATCGCTTCCTTTGCCATGACCTCGGCAGCGTCCTGGTCGACGAGGTAGTCGCCGCCCTTGACGGTGTCGAAGGTGTGCCACTCCCAGTTGTCTTCTTCGACGTTGGCCAGGGCGGCACACATGCCACCCTGCGCCGCGCCGGTGTGGGAGCGGGTGGGATAAAGCTTGGTCAGTACTGCTGTTCGTGCGCGCTGACCGGATTCAATCGCGGCGCGCATGCCAGCGCCACCGGCGCCGACAATGACGACGTCGTACTTATGGACCTGCATACCAGATGCTCTTTCTCTCAAAATTCGCTGTAAAACACCGCCGGCCTAGCCTGCGCAGTGAGATCTCGTGATCCTGGCCGGCACGGGCAGGCAAGGATCAACGCCCGGAGGCCCGGACCGCTACGGAGCGGGGCAGAACCCGCCGGGCAGCTGCACGCCGTCGACCACGGGGCACGGGTTGAAGGTGAAGATCACCAGCGTGCCCAGGATGACGATCGCCGCGGCGGCCGCGTAGAGCACGATCTTCAGCCAGAAACGCGTCGCGTCCCGTTCGGCGTAGTCATTGATGATGGTGCGCACGCCGTTGGTGCCGTGCAGCATGGCGAGCCACAGCATGGCCAGGTCCCAGACCTGCCAGAACGGGTCGGCCCATTTGCCTGCGACGAAGCCGAAGTCGATCGCGTGGATGCCTTCGCCGACCAACAGGTTGACGGTCAGGTGTCCGAAGATGAGGACCACGAGCACGACGCCGGAAAGCCGCATGAAGAGCCATGCCAGCATTTCGAAGTTGCCCTTGGAGGAGCCGCTGCGGCGGTACTGCGGCGCGATCTTGCCGCCGGTGCCCTTGCCGCTGCTGTTTTGTCCACTCCTGCCGTGTCCACTACGTGGGGTTTGAATTTGGGTTGCACTCATGGCTTAGTGACCTCCGAAAGCGAGGGACAGGTGGCGGATGGAGAAGCCGACCATGACGACGACCCAGAGGGCCAGGACCGTCCACAGCATCTGGCGCTGGTATTTGGCGCCCTTCTTCCAGAAGTCGACGGCGATGATCCGCAGGCCGTTGAAGGCGTGGAACACGATCGCTGCGACAAGGCCCGTTTCACCCAGGGCCATAAGGGGGTTCTTGTAGGCACCGATCACCGCGGTGTAGGCCTCGGGGGACACACGCACCAATGAGGTGTCCAGCACATGGACCAACAAGAAGAAAAAGATCACTACACCGGTAACGCGATGTCCAACCCAAGACCACATGCCTTCACGGCCGCGGTACAAGGTGCCAGCTGGTTTTGTCGGCACTGAATAAACCTCCCTGCAACACAGCGGCGCTGGCATGGGATCCACGCGGGGGGAACGCCTGCTGCGAGAGCACTCGTAAGCTCAAGCCTAAATCTAGGCTTCGCTCACAGCTTATTCAATTCAGCGGATCGTTGGTGACGGCACCCCGCGCGGTTTTTGACCGGTTTTGAGACGAAGACCACATTCACTGGCTTCCGCTGTCTTTTTGCGTACGTGCCACCGCTGCCGGCCCTGGGGGTGCCCGGGGGTCCCCGGTGTCCCGGTGGGCGTCCCCGGTGGGGGACCCCGAGGCCGCGCCCGAGGGCGCACGGCGGGGTTCGGCTAAAGTAGCCGTGATGACTACTGACAATGTGACCGGCCACGACTCACCTCAGGGCGCTGCGGCGGATTCCCCGCTGGACCGCTTCATCGCGGTGATTCCCGCTGGCGGTGTGGGAACCCGGCTCTGGCCGCTGTCCCGGGCCGCCGCCCCTAAATTCCTGCACGACCTCACAGGGTCCGGCAGCACGTTGCTGCGCGCCACCTACGACCGGCTCGAGCCCCTCGCCGGAAATCGCGTGCTGGTGGTCACCGGTACGGCGCACCGCGAGGCCGTGTGCCGGCAGTTGCCTGAGGTGGCAGAGTCGGACCTGGTGCTGGAGAGCGAGCCCAAGGATTCGGGGGCGGCCATTGGCCTCGCCGCGGCCATCCTCTACGAGCGCGATCCGGACGCCATCATGGGGTCGTTCGCCGCGGACCAGGTCATCAGCCCGGTCGGGCTGTTCCAGGACGCCGTCCGCGAGGCCATCCACACCGCGGCCGCCGGAAAGATCGTGACCATCGGCATCAAGCCCACGCATCCCTCCACCGGCTTCGGCTATATCCGGGCCGGCGAGAAGCTGAGTGTGGCCGGCGCCCCGAACGCCCACACGGTGGTCGAATTCGTCGAAAAGCCCAGCGAGGAAGTCGCCCAGCAATACCTGGACAGCGGCGAATACGTCTGGAACGCCGGCATGTTCGTCGCGCCGGTCTCGCTCATGCTCAAGCACCTGGAAGCCAACCAGCCGGAACTCTTCGCGGGTCTGCAGGAAATCGCCAAGGCCTGGGACACCCCGCTGCGCGACGAGGTCACGGCCCGAGTCTGGCCCACCCTGCCCAAGATCGCCATCGACTATGCGGTAGCCGAGCCCGCCGCGGCCGCCGGGGACGTCGCCGTCGTGCCCGGATCCTTCCTTTGGGACGACGTCGGAGACTTCGCCTCCGTGGGCCGGCTGAACAGCGCCAAGGAAGTCGACGACGTCACCGTGATCGGCGAGGGTGCCCGGGTGTTCACCGAGGATGCCAGCGGCGTCGTGGTCACCGACACCAAGCGCGTGATCGCCCTGATCGGCATCAAGGACGTGGTGATCGTCGATACCCCGGATGCGCTGCTCGTGACCACCAAGGCGCACTCGCAACGGGTCAAGGCAGCGGTGGACGCGCTCAAGGCCAGCGGCGACACGGACGTTCTCTAGCGCTTCGGGTAGCGGCCTGCTTCGGGGCTTGTTCCGGCGGCAATCCGGGGCGCGCTGGCCGTAATGCACCGTCCGCGATGCCGCTATTTTTGGGACTCTCGCTACAGTGATTGTGTGCGCAATTACACTACTGAAGCTGAACCGACCACCCTGGTGCGGCCGTGGCTGGTGCCACTCCTGCCGGAGCTGATCGAGTTCCGCCGCGACCTCCATGCGCACCCGGAACTCTCCTTCAAGGAATTCCGCACCACGGACAAGCTGGCCCGTCGGCTTGAGGCTGCCGGCCTCAAACCGCGCCGGCTCGAGGGCACCGGGCTGACCGTGGATGTGGGGGAGGGGCCCATTGCCACCGCCCTCCGCGGCGACATCGACGCCTTGCCCATCATCGAGGAGACCGGGCTGGCGTTCGCGTCCCGCAACCATGGCGTGACCCACGCGTGCGGCCACGACGTCCACACCACCACGATGCTGGGCATCGCCCTGGTCCTGCAGCAGATGCACGAGTCCTCGCCGCTGGGCGGCACGGTGCGGATCATCTTCCAGCCGGCCGAGGAGACCATGCCCGGCGGCGCGCACGCCTGCATCGAGCAGGGAGTCCTCGAGGGAGTGCCGCGGATCCTGGCGCTGCACTGCGACCCCCGGATCGAGGTTGGCAAGATCGGCACCCGGATCGGAGCCATCACTTCGGCGTCGGACACCATCAAGATAGAACTGAGCGGCCGCGGCGGCCACACCTCACGCCCGCACCTGACCGAGGAACTGGTCTTTGCCCTGGCCCAGATCGCCGTCAACGTCCCGGCCGTGCTGTCCCGCCGCGTCGACGTGCGCAGCGGCGTGTCCGTGGTGTGGGGGCAGATTTCGGCCGGCTCGGCCCCGAACGCGATTCCCGGCAGCGGCTACATGGCGGGCACCATGCGCTGCCTGGACCGGGACGCCTGGCACAGCGCCGGGCAGATCCTCGACGAGGTGGTGCAGCAGATCGCGGCGCCCTACGGCGTCGACGTGCACCTTGAACACACCCGCGGCGTGCCGCCGGTGGTGAACTCCGAACACGAAACCGCGCTGATCGAGGCCGCCGCCCGCGCCGAAATCGGCGAGAGCTCCGTCGTGCTGACGCCCCAGTCCATGGGCGGCGAAGACTTCGCCTGGTTCCTGGCGGACCTGCCCGGCGCCATGATGCGGCTGGGCACAAAAACCCCCGGCGGCGAAGAGTACGACCTGCACCGGGGCGACTACATCCTGGACGAGCGCTCGCTGGGACTGGGCGTCCAGGTGCTCACGGCGGCCGCCCTGCGCACCCTCCGCGACCTCTGATCCACACCCCGGCTCCGGCCTGCGTCGGATGTCGGTCCGGTTGCCTTGCCGGGATTGCCTGCCGGTCTGCCCTGCGGCCCGCGACGCCGCGCGGAACCTCCCCACCCTTGAGGGCACGACGTCGGGACGCGCCGGCATTCCGGACCGACACGCCGTCGGCGCCCGGCATACATGGGGAATTCCGGCGCGTGCCCCCCGCGGACCCCTGCCAGGCCGCCGGAGGCGTAGGTAGGTGCGGGGCCGTTAGGTTGTGCACAATTGAATTGTGGGCTACCGTTATTGGGTGACTGAAACCGTTCCGCACAACCCCTCCGGATTGGATGCACCCCGGCTCGATGCTCCCCGTCTCGATCGCCAGGTGTGCTTCGCCATGTACGCGGCGTCGCGGGCCGCCACCGCTGCGTACCGGCCCATGCTCGACGAACTCGGCCTGACCTACCCGCAGTACCTCGTAATGATGGTGCTGTGGGAGGACCAGCCCCGCAGTGTCCGCGGGTTGGGCCGGGAACTCGGTTTGGATTCCGGCACCCTCTCGCCGCTGCTCAAGCGGCTCGAGTCGCTTGGGTTGGTGGAACGACGGCGGTCCGCCGCGGATGAGCGGCGCGTCGAGGTCTTTCTCACCGCGGCGGGCACCGCCCTCAGTGCCCGGGCCAAAGGGATCCCGCAGCGGCTGGCGGACGCCGCCGGACTGTCGGCCGCCGAACTGGACCAGCTCCGCGAGACACTCGTCCGGCTCACGGCCGCCCTGCACTCGGCCCACTGACCCGCCGGCAGACTGCGGTCCGCGGCTCCCCACACTTTCCTGCTCCCCAACAGATTGGAACCCCCGTGAAGACCCTCTATACCGCCGAAGCACTGGCGTCCGGCGACGGACGTGACGGCAACGCGCAAAGCAGCGACGGCAAACTCACCGTCAGCCTGGCGAGCCCGGTGGAACTTGGCGGCACCGGCGAAGGTACGAATCCCGAGCAGCTCTTCGCTGCCGGCTACGCGGCCTGCTTCCACTCCGCCCTGCGCCTCGTCGGCCGCAAGGAGCGCGCCGACCTGACCGATTCGGCGGTTGCCGCCAAGATCCACTTCGGCGCACTCGAAGAAGGAGCCGGCTACGGCCTCGCGGCCGAACTCGAGATCGCCCTGCCCGCCGTGGACCGGGAAACCGCCGAGGCCCTGGTGGCCAAGGCGCACCAGATCTGCCCGTATTCGAACGCCACCCGCGGCAACATCGCCGTGGACATCAAAATCCTGGAGGTCGCAGCATGAGCACCACCCCTGAGAGCACCACGCTCCCCACCACCACCCGCGAAATCCAGCTCGCGTCCCGGCCGCACGGCCGCCCCGTCCCGGACAATTTCCGTCTCGCCGAGTCGCCCCTGCCCGAACTGCAGGACGGCCAGGTCCTGGTCCGCAACCTCTATATCTCCGTGGACCCCTACATGCGCGGCCGGATGAACGACGTCAAGTCCTACTCCGCGCCGTTCGCCCTCGGTGCCGCGCTCGACGGCGGCGCCGTCGGTGAAGTGATCGCGTCCCGTTCCGCGGAGCGTTCGGTGGGGGACACCGTCGTGCAC
>NZ_JBFRFD010000145.1:0-7310 GCF_052114645.1 Arthrobacter sp. 2YAF22_2 | reverse complement strand
GCATCCCGGCGGCGACGGCGGCCGCCGCCGCGTGCCGCAGCGACTCGTCGGGCTGGACCACGACGGCTGACAGGTACTCCTCGACCGCCGTCCAGCGGGGCTTGGGCTGATGCTCGACCATGCGGCCCAGTCTTGCAGTTGCCCCGCCTGCAGGGTAGGCCCTCGGCCCCCTGTTACTCGCGCAGGGCCTTTTCCAGTCGGTCCAGTTTGCCCGTCAGTTCGCCCGTGTAGCCGGGGCGGATGTCCGCCTTGATGACGAGGGCGACGCGGCTGCCGTAGCGGCCCACGGCTTCCGTGGCCCGCTTCACGACGTCGAACACCTCGTCCCACTCGCCCTCGATCGTGGTGAACATGGAGTCCGTGTGGTTCGGCAGGCCGGAGTCCCGGACAATCCGCACCGCCTCTGCGACGGCGTTGTGGACGGAAGCATCATCGGTTCCTGGACCGGCCTCGGAACCGGAGGGGCGGCCTGAGGGTGCGACAGAAAAGGCAAGCAACATGGCTCCAGTCTGCCACGCCCGGACCGGGGCCGTCGTGGGCCGGACGCCGCGGACGACACGTCACAAACAGGCGTACCGGCCGGTAACAGGTTTCCTCCAACCTTGCGTTGCTACCCTGAGCAAATGAACCGGGCAGTAGACCGCAGGCCACTCCGCGCGGACGCCGCGCGCAACGTCAATAAGATTATTGCGGCGGCCCGTCAATGCTTCCGCGAATACGGCCCCGAAGTGCCGCTCCAGACCATTGCCGTCACCGCAGGGGTGGGCCCCGCCACGCTGTTCCGGAACTTCGCCGATAAGGAGGAGCTCGTCCTCGCTGCCCTGCACCAGCAACTGAAACTGCTGGTCAACCCGGTGATGGAAGAGGCACTGGCAGGCAAAGACGCCGCCGAAGGCCTGTTCCGCGTGGTCGATGCCCTGATGAGCGTCGCCAGTGACGAAGCGAACCTCCTCGGCGCGGTGGCCGGGCGCCGCGGCGTACTCACCGGCATCACGGGGGACCTGATCGATTCGGTGGCTGTGCTGCTGGGCCGCGGCCAGGGCCAGGGCACGCTGCGCAGCGACATCTCGATGACCGATATGATCCGGCTCCTGGCCATGCTGATCGGCGTCGTGGACACCATGGAGGCCGGATCGGACGCCTGGCGCCGGTCGGCGGCACTGCTGGAGGACGCCATCCGCGCGGCACGGCCCGACCGCCCGCTGCCGCCCCTGTCACCGTTGCCCGGACCCGGGTTTGGCACCGCCTTCGGGACCGCCTTCGGGTCCACCTACGGGACCACCTACCGCTAAGCCACCGATGCGACCTGACGGGACCGGACGGGGGCCGCCGACCGGGGCCACTAACCGTCAGCCGGCTTTTCCTTCGCCGCCTGCAGGTGCTGCTGGAGTTTCTCCTCGGCCTCGCGCCGGCGTCGTGCCATCTCGCGCAGTTCCCGGGTGGACTCGGCCCCCGGAGAAACGATGTGTTCGTGCGCCTTGGGCTGGCGAGCCTTGCGGACCGCCTCCGAATGCGCAGGGGGCGCCCCGTCCGGGTCGGACGCAGCGGTACCCGGATTGTCATTTTCGGTCATTCCCGAATGCTTCCATCGGCCGTGCGGCCCAACAAGGGGCTAAAGCCCGTTGAGCACCCGGCCGCGGCGCGTCAGTTCCAGCCGAGCAGGCGCAACCCCGCCGCCGCACCGGCGCCGGCCAGCACCACCACCAGGAACGGCGCCCGGAACAACAGTGCGATGGCAGCAGCAGCGAGGGCGCCGAGCCGGGCGTCCAGCGCCAGGGACTGCCCCGACGCCACGGTGTTCACGACCGTCAGGGAGGCGAGCAGACCGATCGTCATGGTGCCGGCGATCCGGGACATCCGGGGATTGCGCAGCAGGCTGGCAGGCACGAGGTACCCGACCAGCTTCCAGGCGTACGCCAGCACGCAGGACAGCAGGAGCCATCCCCAGAGCGTCATGCGCCCTCCCCCTGGCTGCGGCCGGCGCGCCGGGCTTCCAGGTGCTGCTCTGCGTACGGGTCCACATCCGGTTCCAGGCCCTCGTCGCTACGGCCATGGCTGAACCAGCCCACCACCGCGGCGACCAGCGCAGCGACCAGAATCGGCACCCCGGCCGGCACGAAAGGTACGGCAAGGACGGTGGCCAGGGCGCAGACGACGGCGATCGCGATAGGTTCGCGGCCCTTGAGCCGCGGCCACAGCAGGCCAAGAAACGCCGCCACCGCGGCGCCGTCGAGCCCCCATTGTTTCGGGTCACCGAGCGCGCTGCCGGCCAGCGCCCCGACGGCGGTGAAGAGGTTCCAGAGCACGAAGACGCCGATACCCGCGGTCCAGAAGCCCCGCCTCTGCTCCGCGGCGTCCGCTTGGCCGGTGCTCGTGGCGGTCGATTCATCGATCGTGACGTGGGCGGCCGCGAACCGCCGCCAGCCCCGCGGCTGGAGCAAGGCGTTGAGCTGCATGCCGTAAATACCGTTGCGCATGCCCAGCAGGGTGGCCGCGCTCATGGCCGCGACGCCGGAGCCTCCCCCTGCCACGACGCCGATGAAAGCGAACTGGGAGCCGCCGCTGAAGAGCAGCAGGCTCAGCGCCATGGTCTGCCAGAAATCGAGCCCGGAGGTCACGGATAAGGCCCCGAAGGACACTCCGTAGAGCCCGGTGGCGATGCTGATGGAGAGCCCGACGCGGACGGCCGGGGACTGCGTGAGCTTCACCGGCTCACCGGCAGCCTGCTCAGGGGCGGCGCGGAAAGGGTTCCGGTTGCCCGGGGTGACCAGCGGAAAGACATGGAACCATGCAACCACAGCCGCGGGACGCCGGGTAACCGGGCGGTAACCGGCTCCGTAATCTGGTCCAGGACCTGCGTCGGCGGCCCGCCAAAACGGGACTTTTCGCAGGGGGCCGGGCGGAGCTACCGGGGGTACCTTTTGACTATGAGCAGTGTTGTGGAGATGACCGGCGTCGTTAAGCGCTTTGGGGCAGTGACTGCCCTCGATGGCCTGGACTTCGAGGTGGCAGCTGGCGAAGTGCACGGCTTCCTGGGACCCAACGGGGCCGGCAAATCGACCACACTGCGGCTGCTTCTGGGCATGCTGCGGTCCAATGCGGGGTCCGTCCGCGTGTTGGGAATGGATCCCTGGCGCGACGTCGCGACGCTGCACCGCCGGCTGGCCTACGTTCCCGGCGACGTGTCCCTGTGGCCCAACCTGACCGGCGGCGAGGTGATTGAGCTGCTCGGCAAGCTGCAGGGCGGCCAGGACCGCGCGCGGCGGGACCGGCTGCTGGAGCTCTTCGAGCTGGATCCCACCAAGAAGGCCCGCACCTATTCCAAGGGCAACCGGCAGAAGGTGGCCCTCGTCGCCGCGCTGGCCACCGATGCCGAATTGTTCCTGCTGGACGAACCCACCAGCGGGCTGGACCCGTTGATGGAGGATGCCTTCCGCGGCTGCGTGCGGGAACTCCGGGCCCAGGGGCGCACGGTGCTGCTGAGCAGCCATATCCTCAGCGAAGCCGAGGCGCTCTCCGACCGGGTCAGCATCATCAGGGCCGGCCGGGTGGTGGAGACCGGCCCGCTGGAGCAGTTGCGGCACCTGACCCGCACGTCCGTCACGGCCGACGTCGTCGCCGTGCCGGCCGGGCTGGAACTCCTGCCCGGAGTGCACGACGTGGTGGTCGCCAACCACCGGATCAGCGCACAGGTGGATCCCGCCGGGCTGGGTCCGTTCCTGCAGGCCCTGACCGCTGCCGGGGTGCGGGCGCTCACCAGCCAGCCGCCCACGCTCGAGGACCTCTTCCGGCGGCATTATGGCTCCGGCAACGGCGCGGGGCGTCCGGAGGATCGTGCGGGCGCCGGCTCCGCCGCCGCTGGCTCCGGCGGTGCTTCCGCCGCCGTTCCAGGCGGGCCGGGCAATGCGTGAGACGCTGGCCGGCACCGGGATGCTGGTCCGGCTGGGGTTGCGTCGGGACCGCTGGCTGCTGCCGGTGTGGGTGCTCGGCTTCGCCCTTGTTGCGTATTCGACGGCGGCGGCCGGCGCGGGCCTCTACCCTGATGAGCGCAGCCGCGTCGAAGCCGCCAACGCCCTGAATGCCACCGCCTCTATCGTGGCGATGTTCGGACGGATTTACGATCCGTCCTCGCTGGGGGCCCTCTCGCTGATCAAGTACACAGCGTTCATGACTGCAGTCCTTGCGGTCCTCATGGTTGTGCTCATTGTCCGGCACACCCGGGCCGACGAGGAGAGCGGCCGGCTCGAACTGCTCGGCGGCGGACGGCTGGGACGCGACGCCCCGCTGGCCGCCGCCCTCCTTATCGGACTGGCCGCCAGCCTGGCCGTGGGGCTGCTGTCCGCCGCCGCGCTCACCGCCGGCGGCCTGCCGGCCACCGGTTCGCTGGCATTCGGTCTCGGCTGGACCGCCACCGGGATGGCCTTCTGCGCCGTGGCCGGCGTCGCAGCGCAGCTGACCGCGAGCGCCCGGGCTGCCAACGGCCTCAGCGTCGGTGTCATCGCCGTAACCTACGGCCTGCGCGCCGTCGGAGACCTCGCCGAACCGGGACCGTCGGTGCTCTCCTGGCTCTCACCGATCGGTTGGAACCAGCAGATCAGGGCGTTCGCCGGGGACCGCTGGTGGGTGCTGGTGCTCCCGGTCGCGCTCTGTATCCTCCTCATCCCGGCTGCTTTTAGCCTCCGGGCGCGGCGGGACCTCGGCGCCGGGCTGCGCGACGAGCGGCCCGGCCCGGCAGTCGGCTCGCTCACCGGGGTCTGGGCGCTGGCTGTTCGTCTGCAGCACCGGGTGTGGGTTGCCTGGGCCGTGGCGTTCGTCGTCTTCGGCGTTGTGGTCGGGTCCTTGATCGGGAACGTTGCGGAGATGCTGAGTTCTCCGAACGCCCAGGACATGGTCAAGCTGCTGGGCGGTGCGTCCGCTCTCCAGGATGCTTTCCTGGCGGCGGAGATCAGCGTCATGGGCCTGCTGGCCGCGGCCTACGGCGTGACCGCCGCGAACCACCTGCGCGGCGAGGAAACCGCAGGCCACACCGAGGCACTGCTGGGCACGGCCACCACGCGCAGCCGCTGGGCCAGCAGCCATTTCGCGTTCGCGCTGGCGGGCGTGACCGTGCTGATGGTGCTGACAGGGGTGTCGATCGGCGTCGGAGCAGCCCTCGCCGTTCAGGACGCCGGGTTGATCGGCCGGGCCATGGTCGCCTCGCTCGCCCAGATTCCTGCCGCGTGGGTGCTGACCAGCGTGGCCCTGGCCGTGTTCGGCTGGGTGCCGCGGCTGGCCGGCGCGGTCTGGGGCGTACTCCTGGCCTTCGTGGCGTTGGGAGAGTTCGGAGTGCTGTGGAATGCCCCCGGATGGCTAATGGACCTTTCGCCGTTCCGGCATTCGCCGCTGCTGCCTGTAGGTGCGGACTCCGTGCCGGATTTGGTGGCCCTCACCGCCGTCGCCGCCGGATTGGCCGCCCTGGGCTACTTCGGCTGGCGCCGCAGGGATCTGGCGCCCTAGCGTCATCGGCCGCCGCCCCATAGGGGGCACCCGCTGGGGCGCCGCCCCAGTGGAGGACGGCTCGTTTGCTTGTCAGGCGAGGGAGAGGAAGAGCTTTTCCAGCTCCTTCTTGTCCATGGTGGTGTCTTCGCGGACGATGCACTGCTCGAGGCCACTGGCGATGATGGCGAACCCGGCCCTGTCCAAGGCCTTCGAGACCGCCGCCAACTGCGTGACGATGTCCTTGCAGTCCTTCCCTTCCTCCAGCATGCGGGTGACTGCAGCGAGTTGCCCCTGGGCGCGCTTGAGGCGGTTGACCACGGGGGTCAGTTCAGTCGAGTCGAGTTGCATGAGTCTCCAAAGGGGTGGATGTCTTGCTGCCAACTATATACCCCACAGGGTGTTTTGGATACCGGACGGGGTATCTGCAATACTCGGTGGGGTATCCACTAACGCTCGCTTTCGAGAGGCCTCCATGACGCCCCCTTCCCCTAACGGGACCATCACCTCCCTCACCCCTGACACCCTTCGCCGCTGGGTCGCCGAGCATCAGGACCTCCTGGTGATCGATGTACGCTCCGCCGCTGAGTTCGAGTCCCTGCACATTCGCGGCTCCTACAACATCCCGCTGCCGCTGCTCTCCGAGCACTCCGATGAATTGGCTGCCCGCCTGGGCAGCCGTGTCGTATTGGTCTGCCAGTCCGGAATCCGCGCCGAACAGGCTCGCCAGCGCCTGGCCAAGTCCGGTATCGCTACGGCCTACGCCCTGACCGGCGGAGTGCCCGGATTCGCAGCAGCAGGCGGGCACGTCGTCAAGGGCAAGAACCGCTGGGACCTGGAACGCCAGGTCCGCCTCGCCGCGGGGTCCCTCGTGGTCCTCGGCCTGGCCGGCGGCAAGTTCGTCTCACCAAAACTACGGATGCTCGCCGGCGCCATCGGAGCCGGGCTGAGCTTTTCTGCGGCCACCAATACCTGTGCCATGGGCAAGGCGATCTCGGCGATGCCGTGGAACCAGGCGGCCACGGAGCCCACCCGCGAGAGCGCCATCCAGCAGCTTCCGACGGCTGACGCGACGCGGACCACGGCAGCATGATCGCGGCCCTGTCACTGGGGCTCTTCGTCGGGGCCGTGCTCGGTGTAGTCGGTGGCGGCGGCTCGATCATCGCCGTTCCGGCCCTGGTCTACGGCATGGGCCTGAGCCCCGCAGCGGCCATTCCCACGTCCCTTCTGGTGGTGGGGCTCTCCTCCCTGGCAGCGCTGATCCCCCGGCTGCGCCAAGGCATCAACTGGCCGGTCGTCCTGATTGTCGGCGCCGCGGGCATCCCCGCCGCGTGGGGCGGCACAGCAGTGGGCCGGCTGCTGGATCCGACCATCCTGATGCTCGCCTTCGCCGCCATCATGGTGGCCGCGGGGGTCCGCATGCTCATGCGCAGCAAGGAAGCGGAAGGTTCCTGCAGCACCGGCCCCGGCCGCGCCTTCCGCTCCTGCGCCCCCAAGGCCGTGGGGGTCGGGCTCCTGGTGGGCTTCCTCACCGGACTGCTGGGAGTGGGCGGGGGCTTCCTGATCACCCCGGCCCTCACCATGTTCCTGGGTCTGCGCATGAAACAGGCCGTCGCTTCATCCCTTGCCATCATTGTGATCAATTCGGCTGCGGGCTTCGGAGCCCATTCCGCCGGATTCGCCATCGACTGGTCGAGCGTCCTGGCGTTTGCCGTCCCCGCCATTCTTGGTTCCCTCGTTGCGGCCCGCCTGGCCCGCCGGCTGCAGGACAAACACATCCGGGTGTCCTTCGCCATGCTCATCTTTGCCGTCGCGGCCTGGGTCACGGCAAGCAC
>NZ_JBFRFD010000144.1:0-7325 GCF_052114645.1 Arthrobacter sp. 2YAF22_2 | reverse complement strand
GACTTGCCGGCGTCGGGGTGGGAGATGACTGCGAAGGTCCGGCGTCGGGCAGCCTGCTGGTGAATCTTGTGGACTCGGGCGGGGCTGTGGACTTCTTGAGACACGGTGCTACTTTCGCTGCGGCTTTGGACGGGTCACGGCGCGGAGAGCCCGCGGTACACCCAAGGCTCCAAGTTTATCGCAGGCAGCGACGCGGCCGGGTTGGCGCCGGTGCTGCGGCTCAAAATGCAGTTTGAGGGAGGCCGCGAGTTGCCGCTTGAGAGGTGCCGCCCGACGGTTTGGAATGGGCCACTTTGACCCTTGACTGTGCGGAAACCGGCCGCCCGTGCCCCTATGATGGTGCTTACGGGAAACCGGGCACTTTTGTTCTTGCCGGCGATCGATGAAAACCGGCGTACTTGCGGGCAGCGGCCTGCACCTTTGAAGGGAAAACCCATGGCTCGGAGCCCCGAAGATGCACTTAAGGCGACGCTGGCCAGGGTGGCACCGGGGACCGCGCTGCGGGACGGGCTGGAGCGCATCCTCCGCGGACGCACCGGCGCCCTGATCGTGCTGGGCATCGACCGGACCATCGAATCCATCTGCTCGGGCGGCTTCGAAATCGGGATCGACTTCTCCCCCACACGTTTGCGGGAACTGGCCAAGATGGACGGTGCGATTGTCTGTGACAAGGATGCGAGCAACATCCTGCGCGCCGGCGTGCAGCTGGTCCCCGACTCCAGCATCGACACCCAGGAGACCGGCACCCGGCACCGGACCGCGGAACGCGTCGCGATCCAGACCGGCGTGCCGGTCATTTCCGTGAGCCAGTCCATGCAGATCATCGCGCTCTACGTCAACGGCCTGCGCCACACCCTGGAAGGTTCGGAGAAGGTCCTGGCCCGCGCCAACCAGGCCCTCGCCACCCTGGAGCGGTACCGTTCGCGCCTGGACCAGGTGACCAGTTCGCTGTCCGCCCTGGAGATCGAGGCCATGGTGACCGTGCGGGATGTGGCCGTGACGCTGCAACGCCAGGAGATGGTGCGGCGCATCTCGGAGGAAATCTCCCAGTATGTGCTGGAACTGGGCGAGGACGGCCGCCTGCTCTCACTCCAACTGGACGAACTAACGGTGGGCCGCGGACCGGGCAGCGACGTGATCATCCGTGACTACTCCGGCCCCAGCGCCAGCGCCGCGGACATCGATAAGGCCGTCAAGGCCCTCGTGAACCTCGGGCCGACCGAGCTTATCGATTTGGGCAAGATCGCGGGCATCGTCGGCTTTGCCGGCGGCGAGGCGAACCTTGACGCCGTCGTCCAGCCGCGCGGCTACCGCCTGCTCTCGGGTCTCAAGGCCGTGCCGAAGGCCGTTGCGGACCGCCTGGTGGACCACTTTGGCGGGTTGCAGTTCCTGATGGCGGCCACCATCGATGACCTGATGACCGTGGACGGCATCGGCGACCAGCGGGCCCGGACCGTCCGCGAAGGCCTGAGCCGGATGGCCGAGGCCAGCCTGCTGGACCGGTTCCTCTAAGGCCCGGCCGTCTCCCCCGTCGGTTGCTCCGTAACGGCCCTTTTGGGCCCGCTAAAGGGCACCTGTGGAGCAATCGATGGTGCAAATGGACGCGGGTCAGCCGAGCTGGAAGATCGCCTTGGGGCTCGTCTTGCTTCCCAGCCGGGCGGTGAAGACGTAGGTCCCTACGGCAGGCTTGGCCGCGATCGGGGCGCATCCCTGCACCGTACGGTTGCGGTCCCACGGAAAGTTCGCCGTCTCGCTCTGGCCGGGCGGAATCGTCTTCACCAGGTCGCTGCTTTCCGCCTGGCAGTCCACGGACGAGAAGATCCGGTCCGTGCCGCTCGTGACCATGTACTCCATCTGCGAGGTCCCGAGGTTGACTTCGCACGGCACCCGGTTCCCGTTGGTGACCTTGAGGGTTAGCAGCGGATTCTCCCCCGCGGCGTAGGCGGCCTTGTCGGTGGCGGCCGCGACGGTCAGGAGCTTGTCGTCGCAGCCCGCGGTCGGGCTCGGCGAGTCGGCGGCCGAGGCCGAGGGGCTCGCGGAGGGGCTCGCGGACTGGCTGGGGGCCGGGGTGCTGCCCGGCAGTTCCTGCTGCGGGGTTTCGCTGCCCGTGGCCGCCGGGCCGGCGCCGTTGATTGCGGCGGAGATTGCGGCGAAGCCGCCCACGGCGAGGGCGAGCACCAACAGCAGGATGGCACCGACGAAGAGCCGGCGGCGTCGATAAACCGGGTTAACGGGTTTCCGGGCCGGTCTTCCCGTGGTCCTCGCCTTGGCGGACGGCCGCTGTCCCGAGCCGTGCGTTCCTGATTTGCCTTGCCTGACCATCCTTCTAGGCTAGAGAACACGGCGGGATATGCAGTCCCACCACGCCGCTGGCCGGACTATGCTCCTGATCTCTATTAGGCTGATTCGATCAAAGCCTTAGCCGATTCCCCCGCCCTCCCGGCCGTTGCGGCGGTCCCGCTCGCCGAACTGCACACTGCCCTGGACTCCTGGTTCGATGAAACCGCCCGCGACCTGCCGTGGCGCGCCGCCGACTGCTCCGCCTGGGGCGTGCTGGTCAGCGAAGTCATGCTGCAGCAGACCCCGGTGGTCAGAGTGCTGCCCGTGTGGTTGGACTGGCTGCGGCGCTGGCCTGCCCCGGCTGACCTGGCCAGGGAACCCGCCGGCGAGGCGGTCCGGTCCTGGGGCAGGCTGGGCTATCCGCGTCGGGCGCTCCGGCTGCACGCTGCCGCGGCGGCGATCGTCAACCAGCACAACGGCCAGGTTCCCGGCAACTACCCCGAACTGCTCGAACTCCCCGGCGTCGGCAGCTACACGGCGGCCGCCGTCGCCGCCTTTGCCTTCGGCCGCCGGGAGACGGTGGTGGACACCAACATCCGCCGGGTCCACGCCCGGCTCATCGCCGGCGCCGCGCTGCCGGCGCCCGCCCTGACGGCCGGCGAGATGCGGCTGGCGGCGCAGTTGCTGCCCAACGACGGCGCCGCCTCGGTGCGCTGGAACGCCGCCGTGATGGAGTTGGGGGCCCTCGTCTGCACGGCCCGGGCGCCGAAGTGCGGCGACTGTCCCGTCCGCGGCGCGTGCGCGTGGCTTGCCGCCGGCGAACCTCCTCCGACCTACACGCCCAAGGGGCAGGCCTGGCACGGGACGGACCGGCAGGTGCGCGGAGCCGTGATGGCAGTCCTGCGGGCGGCCGAGTCGCCGGTGGCCCGCGAATTTCTCGAGCGCGCACCGGCTGACCTGGGCTTCGAGGCCGCCGGGATCRGCGTCCCGCTCGCGGCGCTGCACCGGTTGAACTCGGCGCCGGAGCAGCTGGAACGCGCCGTCGCCGGGTTGCTCAGCGACGGCCTGGCCGAACTGGACCCGGCCGGGCTGCGGCTTCCGGGCTGAGCCGCTTAGGGCTCCCCGAAGCCGGCCTTGACCAGGCTGCCGAGGTAGTCCAGGGCCTTGGCCGCGTCCGGGCCGCTGGCTTCGATGTGCAACACAGTTCCTTTGCCTGCGCCTAGCATCATGAGCTCGGTCATGGAGGCCCCGTCGACGCCGTTGATGGTGACGTCCACTTCCATTCCGGCCAGGCCGCCGGCAATCTTCGCGGCCGGGCGGGCGTGCATGCCTGCCTGGTTGACGAGTTCGAAGTCGCCAGTAGCGTCCGGCGGCTGCCGGTGCTCGTGTTCGGGTCCGTGCGGGTGGGCCGGGGGCCGGTAGACGGCTTCGGCCGCTTCCTTCACGGTCCCGGCGTCGGCCCCCGTCTGGGCGGAAACCGCAGCGGCGACGAGCCCTTCGATCAGCGGGGCGTCGGCCAGCTGGATGGAGTCCGGAGCGGCGGCAAATTCCATTGCGGACTCCGCGGTCATCACGGCGGACCCAAGATCGGTCAGCACGACGACGCCGTTTCCCCCGGCCGCCCGTTCCAGCGCGGCCATCACCTTCTCCAGGCTGGTTCCGATTCTGCCGTCGTCGGTGCCGCCGGCGGCGATGATCACGACGTCGGGTGCCATTTGCGCGGCGAGTTCAACGGCGCCGTCGGCGATCTTTTCGCTGTGCGAGACGACGACGAGCCCGACTGTCATTCGGCGGCCACCGCGGCGGCACGCAGGATCAGGGCGCTGGAGACCGCTCCCGGGTCGCGGTGGCCGATGCTGCGCTCCCCCAGGTAGCTTGCGCGGCCCTTGCGGGCGAGCATCGGATCGGTGGACACCGCGCCGGCCTCGGCCGCCTCGGCGGCGGCGGTCAAGACCTTGCTGACATCGCCGTCCCCTGCAGCGGCGGCGGCGGCGTCAACCGCGGGGGTCCAGGCGTCCACCATCGTCTTGTCCCCGGATTCGGCCTTGCCGCGCGCCACGATGCCGTCGCGGGCTGCCTGCAGGGCGGTGGCCAGGGTGGCGGCGTCGATGTCGTTGACCTCTCCGAGCGCCGTCGCGGCACGCAGGAAGGCTGTTCCGTACAAAGGCCCGGCGGCGCCGCCCACCTTCGACATCAGGGTCATGGCGGTGAGCTTCAGCGCCGCGCCCGCTGTTTCCGGCGGGGTTTCGGTGAGCTTGTCCATCACGGCCTTGAAGCCGCGGTCCATGTTCTCGCCGTGGTCGGAGTCACCGATCGGCCGGTCCAGGTCGATGAGCTCAACCCGGTGCTCGGCCATGGCCTCCGCGGACAGCGTCAGCCACCGCACCGCCCAGTCGACGCCCAGCCCCACGTTCAGGCGCCCCAGCGGAGGGCCGGCGTGTGGACGGGCGCGTCCCAGAGCCCGGTCATTTCGTCGTCCAGGCGCAGGACGGTGATGGAGCAGCCCTGCATCTCGAGGGAGGTGATGTAGTTGCCCACCAGCGAGCGCGCCACGGTGACCCCCTGGTCCGCGAGCCGCTGCGCGGCCCGGCGGTACACGATGTACAGCTCGCTCTGCGGCGTGCCGCCCATGCCGTTGACGAACAGCAGGACCTTGTCCCCGGAGGCGAGGCCGAGGTCGCTGACGACGGGGTCCAGCAGCCGGTCCGTGATCCCGTCGGCGGGTTCCATCGGGATCTTGTGCCGGCCGGGCTCGCCGTGAATGCCGATGCCGATCTCGATCTCGTTGTCCTCGAGCTCAAAGCTCGGCACGCCGGCGTGCGGGACGGTGCAGGCGGTCAGGGCAACGCCCATGCTGCGGACGTTCTGGTTGACGCGGTCGCCGATGGCCGCGACGGCGTCGAGGCTGTCGCCGCGCTCGGCGGCCGCGCCCGCGATCTTTTCGACCAGGACGGTTCCCGCCACGCCGCGGCGGCCCGCAGTGTAGAGCGAGTCCTGGACGGCGACGTCGTCGTTGACGAGCACCGTGCGGACCTCCACCCCCTCGGCCTGGGCCAGCTCGGCGGCGGTCTCGAAGTTCAGCACGTCGCCGGTGTAGTTCTTCACGATGTGCACGACGCCGGCGCCGGAGTTCACCGCGAGGGTCGCCGGCAGGATCTGGTCCGGGGTGGGCGAGGTGAACACTGCGCCGGGCACCGCGGCGTCGAGCATGCCCATCCCGACGTAGCCGCCGTGCAGGGGTTCGTGGCCGCTGCCGCCGCCGGAGACGAGTCCAACCTTGCCTGCCACCGGGGCGTCCTTGCGGACGATGAATTTGGGGTCCGGGTGGACGGTCACAAGGTCGGCGTGTGCAAGCCCGAACCCTTCCACTGACTCGTCGACCACGGCCCTGGGATCGTTGATGAGTTTCTTCATGGCTGTGCTCCCTGGATGGTGTCCTGGCTGCTTGCTTAGACCCTACTACCGGGGCCCGGCCAGCGGTAGGCTCCGGGTTACAGGGCCCGGATCATCCGGGTGTTGCCCAGGGTATTGGGCTTGACCCGGGCCAGGTCCAGGAATTCCGCGACGCCTTCATCATGCGAGCGCAGGAGCTCGGAGTACACCACCGGGTCCACCGCGGTCTGGTCCGCCATCACCTCGAAGCCGTGTTTACGGAAGAAGTCCACCTCGAAGGTCAGGCAAAAGACGCGGGAGATGCCCAGCGCCGTTGCGTCTTCCAGCAGCCGCTCCACCAGTTGGTGCCCCACGCCCTTGCCGCGCCAGGTATCCGCAGTGGCCAGGGTGCGCACCTCGGCCAGGTCCTCCCACATCACGTGCAGCGCCCCGCAGCCGACCACCTCCCCGTTGCCGTCCTCGGCGATCCGGAACTCCTGGAGGCTTTCGTAGTACGCGACGGTTTCCTTGGCCATCAGGATCCGCTGCTCGGCCAGGGGCGCCACCAGGGTCTTGATGGCACCGACGTCGCTGGTGCGGGCAGGGCGGATGCGGATCGTCTCAGTCACAGCCCAATCCTACGGCGCGGCCCTGTAACGGCCCGGACCGGGACCCAACTGACTCGCACCTGTTGTCGTTTTGAGGGCTCAAAACGACAACTACTGCGAGCTAGTTGGGAGGGGCGCCGGGCGGGATCAGAGGCCCAGCTCGTCCGGGACCGGGAGATCCTTGTCCAGCAGGTTCTTGGCGAGGAAGTGCTCGACGACGCCGTACCAGACCTTGGCGTGCTGCGGCTGCAGGATCCAGTGGTTCTCGTCCGGGAAGTAGAGGAACCGGTGGTCGGTCTCGCCGTTCTCGTCGGCGGCCAGCTGGGACTTGGAGAGCAGCTCGTACCAGAGCCGGAGCCCCTCCCCGATCGGCACCCGGTAGTCCTTGTCGCCGTGGATGACCAGCATGGGCGTGCGGATGTTCTCCACGTGCCGGTGCGGGGAGTTCGCCGCGGCCATCTCGGCCGTCATTTCCTTGAGCCAGTACTGCGCGGCGTCAGTGGTCGGGCCGAACTGGTCCAGGGCCCAAAGGCTCGCGTGCGTGACGATCGCCTTGAACCGGTCCGTGTGGCCGGCCACCCAGTTCGCCATGTAGCCGCCGAAGGAACCGCCCATCGCCGCTGTGCGCGTCTCGTCGATGTCCGGCCGGCGGACGACGACGTCGGTGATCGCCATCAGGTCCTGGAAGGGGGCGTTGCCCCACTCGCCCCAGCCTCGCTGGATGTGGTTCTGGCCGTAGCCGGTGGACAGGGCCGGGTCCGGGAGCAGCACGGCATAGCCGCGGGCCACCAGCAGCCACGGGTTCCAGCGCCAGGTCCAGGCGTTCCAGGAGCCCAGCGGGCCGCCGTGGATCCAGAGCAGCAGCGGGGCCGGGTTGCCGGCCGAGGCGCCCTCCGGCAGGGCCAGGTAGCCGGGGACCCGCTCGCCGCCGACCGACGCCGTCTCCACCCGCTCGAGCACGCCGCGGTAGGCGGGGCGCTCGGCAGGAGCCGGCAGCCGGGTGACCCCGCCGCTGGACAGGTCGATCCGCACCGCTTCCGCGGGGAACTCATAGGAGCTGCGGAG
>NZ_JBFRFD010000143.1:0-7362 GCF_052114645.1 Arthrobacter sp. 2YAF22_2 | reverse complement strand
GCGCCGGCCTCGGACTTGGCTCACTCCGACATGCCGGACTCGGACGCTGCAGCCCCCGTGTCCCGCAATACGCTCGCGACGGCGGTGCGCTACTCCCTCGAGGAGGTCACCGCACGGGCGCCCGGCAATTCGGTGGAGGTCCGCGTCCCGCCGTTCGGGGTCACGCAATGCGTCGAGGGCCCGCGGCACACCCGCGGCACACCGCCCAACGTGATCGAGTGCGACGCCGCCACCTGGCTCGCGATGGTCACCGGCCGGCTCAGCTGGGCGGACGCGGTCGGCGCCGGACGGGTAGCTGCCTCGGGGTTGCGCGCCGACCTGTCCAGGCTGCTGCCGCTCTAGCAAGGCCGCCGCTGTCATCCGGGCGGCAGGCTGTTCAGCCGCGGCCGATGAACGGCATCCYGGCAGCGGTGATCACGAGCGACCCGACACTCGCGGCCGCGGGCATGCCGGCCATCAGCAGCACGGCGCGGGCCGCGTCCTCGACCGGAAACGTCGGTTCCACCCGCCGGCTGCCGTCAGCCTGCAGCGCACCGTCCCCCACGCCAAGCTCGCTCATCAGCGCCGTTGCCGTGTTGCCGATATCGATCTGCCCGCAGCTGATGCCGAAGGCGCGGCCGTCGAGCTCGATGCTCTTGGTCAGCCCGGTGATGCCGTGCTTGGTGACCGTGTAGGCGACGGTGCGCGGCCGGGGTGAGTGCGCCGCGATGGAACCGTTGTTGATGATCCGGCCGCCCTGCGGGGACTGCGCCTTCATCGCCCGCACGGCGGCGGCGGCGCATAGCAGGGAGCCGGTCAGGTTCACGGCCACCGTGGCCTCCCAGTCCGCGACACTGATCTCGTCCACCGAACCGACAGGGCCGACGACCCCGGCATTGTTGAACAGCACGTCCACCCGGCCCCAGTGCTCCAGCACCACGGCGAAAAGCCGCTCGACGTCGTCTCGCTGGGAAACGTCGCAGGGCACCGCGAGCGCTTGCGCGTGGCCCGCCCCGGTTTCCAGCAGCGGCGCCTCCCGCCGGCCGACCAGCACCACGCGGTAGCCTTCCGTCAGCATGAGCCGGGCCACTGCCCTCCCGATCCCGGAACCCGCTCCGGTGACGACGGCGACCGGGCCGAGGTGGTGCTGATGCGACATGTGGGTCTCCTGATATGACGGGCTCTAGTGTGTGTGACGGGCTGGAGTGCGCTCCCGGCCAGCCTATGCCGGTCCGACACGTCACGGCAGTGCCCAACGCAATCATTGCCCCAAATTGATCTCTCGCGGCACCCCTTGCGCCGTCGAAGTGCCGGAGACATAGTGAAGGGTGGCAACCACCGCCGGCGACGTCCTGCTGGCCTACCTTGGGCAACAGCTCGCTGAGCTGCGCACGCACGCGGCCGGAGTCCGGGCGAAGCAGCCCGAGGAAGTCCACTACATGCGGGTCGCGGCGAGGCGCCTCCGCTCATTGCTGGCTTCGGGCCGGCCGCTCTTCGAGGACGGCGCGGTGGAACCGGTGCGCACCGAACTGCGCTGGCTCTCCGGGCTGCTCGGGGCCGGCCGCGACCCGGGCGTGGTGCACGACCGGCTGACCTTACTGCTCGCCCGGGAGCCCGAGTCGCTTCGCTTCGGCCCGGCCGCCCAGCGGATCGACGAGGAACTCGACGTGCTGACCGCAGCCGGTCTCGATGCTGCCTGCGAGGCGCTCGGCGGCGAGCGCTACGCGCAATTGCTGACCGCCCTGGAAGAGCTGGTCGGCGCGGCGCCGCTCTCGGCCAAAGCTGCCCGGCCTTCCGGAACGGGGATTCGCAAGCTGGTGGCAAAGGACGAGCGCCGGCTCCGGCGCGCCGTCGACGCACTTCCCCCGCAGGCAGACGATAGCGGGGCCGACAGGGACGCAGGCCTCCATGAAATCCGGAAGGCAGCGAAGCGGCTGCGGTACTCCGCGGAGCTCGCCGCCTCACGGCATTCCGGGGGTGGCCACACGTCGGCCAAGAAGCAGCGCCGCCGCGCCAAGAAGACGGCGAAGTCGGCGGCCAAGATCCAGCAGCTGCTAGGCCAGCATCAGGACAGTGTGATGGCGCGGGCGCAGCTGGCCGAACTGGGCGGCCGTGCGCTACGCAGCGGGGAGAACGGCTTCACGTACGGGCGGCTCCACGCCAGGGAGGAGAGCCTGGCGGCCGACGCCGAGCGGTCGTTCCTGAAGCTCTGGCACAAGGAACACCCGACTCGCTGACGCCGCTGCCGAGTGCCGTCAGGGCTTGAGCACCACCTTGATGCAGCCGTCCTGCTTTTTCTGGAACTTCTCGTACATCGCCGGAGCCTCATCCAGGCTGGCCTGATGCGTCACGAGATCCATGACCCCCAGCGGGTCGGCGTCGGACTCCACCAAAGGCAACAGGTCCTCCGTCCAGCGCCGGACGTTGCACTGGCCCATCCGCAGCTGGATTTGCTTGTCGAACATGTGCATGAGCGGCATCGGGGAGGCCGAACCGCCGTAGACCCCGCTCAGCGAGACAGTGCCGCCGCGCCGGACCCCGTCCAAGGCGGTGTAGAGCGCGGACAGCCGGTCCACCCCCACGGTCTCGAAGGCTTTCTGCGCCAGTTTGTCCGGCAACAACCCGGCCGCGTGCTGGGCGAACGACGCCACCGGCGAGTCGTGGGCTTCCATCCCGACCGCGTCCACCACCGAATCGGCACCCCTGCCCTGCGTCATTGACCGAAGTTCGTCGGCGACGCCCTTGGAGTAGTCCAGGGTTTCGACGCCGTGCCGCTCCGCCATTGCCCGGCGCTCCGGCACCGGGTCCACGCCGATCACGCGCAGGCCGAGGTGCTTCCCGATCCGCGAGGCGAACTGTCCCACCGGGCCAAGGCCCAGCACCGCAAGCGTCCCGCCCTCGGGCACGTCCGCGTACTTCACGCCCTGCCAGGCGGTCGGAAGGATATCCGACAGGAAGAGGTACCGCTCGTCCGGGAGCTCCGAACCCACTTTGATTGGCCCGTAGTCGGCGTGCGGCACCCGCAGGTACTCGGCCTGGCCGCCGGGCACGGATCCGTACAGCTCGGAGAAACCAAAGAGTGCGGCCCCGGAACCCTTTTCCTTGACCTGGGTAGTTTCACACTGGGACTGCAGTCCCTGGCTGCACATGAAGCAGTGGCCGCAGGAGATGTTGAACGGGATGACCACGCGGTCCCCTTTTGCCAGGTTAGTGACAGCGCTGCCTACTTCCACGACGACCCCCATCGGCTCGTGCCCGATGATGTCGCCCTTGTGCATGTACGGGCCGAGAACCTCGTAGAGGTGCAGGTCGGAACCGCAGATGGCCGTGGAGGTGATCCGTACGATCGCGTCGGTGGGGGCCTGGATGACCGGATCGGGTACTTCTTCGACGCTCACGGAACGTTTGCCTTGCCAAGTAAGTGCTTTCACGCGAAGTGCCTTTCGGTGGACGGAAGAGTCAGCGGGTCTGGGAAATTTGAGGCGGCCGCCGGCCGGACGGTCAGTTACCGCGGACGCGCGCGGCGAGTTTGCCGATGGCGCTGCCAGCGAGGTTGTTGAGCAGCGCGCGCGGACTTTCGTAGACCTCCACGGCGCCGGCTTCGCGGAGTTCGGCCTCGCTGGTGCCGCCGCAGGTGAGGCCGATCGCCGGGATGTCCAGAGCGCCGGCTGCGTAGACGTCCCAGACGGCGTCGCCCACGTACACGGCATTGCCGGCCGGAACGCCCACGGCTTTGAGTGCTGCGACGAGGATGTCCGGGGCGGGCTTGCTTTCCTTCGCGTCGGCGGAACTTGTGGCGGCGTGAATATAGGCATCCGCGCCGATCGCGCCGCGGAGGATCTCAAGGTCCCGATCCCGGGCCGAGGAGGCCAGCGCGACGGCGAGTCCGCTGTCGAAGCACTGCGCCAGCAGTTCCCGGGCGCCGTCGAGCCGTCGGAGGGACGGCCAAAAGGTGGAGAAGACGGCCGCATGGGAGGTCATGATGGTGTCGTCGGCATCCGTGTCCCGGTCTGCCGGCAACAGGTGGTTGAGGACCTTGTCCCCGCCCATGCCGACCGAGCGGTGAATGCTCGCCATCGGCACGTCATAGCCTGCCTGTCGGAACGCCTGCCACCACGCGAGGGTATGCAGGTACGCCGAATCGACGAGCGTCCCGTCGACGTCGAAGAGAACTGCGGCCTTGTGCTGCCCGGCCGAGGGGGCCTCAGTGGTGGGCACGGGTCCTCTTCACGGCCGCAAGCGTCCCTCCGGTGAGCGAGGAGCCGCGACCTGCACCGCCGCCGCTCCGCCGCTTGGCCAAGGAGGACAGGACCGCGGACTGGCTGTCGCCGCTGCGGTCACGGATCAGGCCGGTTCCGGCGATCTCCCGGGTCTGGGCAATGCCGGCCACGGCCGCCCGCTTTGTCGGGAAGGTGACCGAGACAGCCATCAGTCCACCGCCACTGTCCATCATCCGAATCCGGTAGCCGCCGTCGGGCGCGTCCACGAGCTCGAAATAACCAGCCATCGCATACTCCTCTAATCCTGCCCCACGCGGGGTATTAGTAAGTATACTTATCTACGCTCTGGAGAAAAGTCCCGTCCGGCCCGCGGACGTGGCCTGTGACGCCGTTAACCGCCGCCAAAGCGGGGCGTCAGTGGCCGTCCGCCTCCAGTTTGAGCGCACTGTGAACGAGGGCGAAGTGGCTGAACGCTTGCGGYGTGTTCCCTAGTTGCCGCGCCTCGGCGACACCCCACTCCTCGCTGAGGAGTCCGACGTCGTTACGGAACGCCAACAGCCGTTCGAACAGTTCCCTGGCTTCATGGCGCCGACCGATGTCGATCAGCGCGTCCACGAGCCAGAAAGAGCAGGCGAGGAAGACGCCCTCTCCGCCGGGGACGCCGTCGTCGCTTTGTTCCTGCCGGTAACGCAACAGGAAGCCGTCCCGCGTGAGTTCCCGTTGCACTGCGTCGACAGTACCGACGACCCGCGGGTCGTCCACGGCCAGGAAGCCCACCCGCGGGATGAGCAGCAGGCTGGCGTCGAGTTCGGGCCGGCCGTAGGACTGCACGAACGTGTTGCGTTCGACGTCGAACCCGTTGGCCATGACGTCTGCGTGGATCTTGTCGCGGAGGGCTTCCCAGCGGTCTGCCGGGCCCGGGAGATCGAAGTCCCGGACGCCCTTGACCATCCGGTCCGCGGCCACCCAGGCCATTACCTTGGAATGGGTGAAATGGCGGCGGGGGCCGCGCATCTCCCAGAGGCCATTGTCCGGGCGGTCCCAGGCGGTCTCCAGATGTTCCATTAGCGCCACCTGGACATCCCAGGAGTCATCCTTTTGCCGCAGCAGCGAGGTCCGGGTCAGGGCCAGGCCGTCCAGCACCTCGCCCCAGACGTCCAGCTGCAGTTGCCCGGCCGCGCCGTTGCCAATCCGCACCGGCGCCGACCCCTCATAGCCGGGCAGCCAGTCCAGCGTCATTTCGGGCAACCGGCGCTCACCGTGCAGCCCGTACATGATCTGCAGGTCCGCCGGGTCCCCGGCCACCGCGCGGAGCAGCCAGTGCCGCCAGGCCGCGGCCTCCTCCGAGTAGCCCGAGGCGAGCAGGGCCTGCAGGGTCAGGGTCGCGTCCCGAAGCCAGCAATAGCGGTAGTCCCAGTTGCGTTCGCCGCCGAGTTCCTCGGGCAGCGAGGTGGTCACTGCGGCGACGATGCCGCCGGTCGGGGCGTACGTCAGGGCCTTGAGGGTGATCAGCGAGCGCAGCACGGCGTCGCGGTACGGGCCCGCGGCCGAACATTTGGCAGACCACTGCCGCCAGAACGATTCGGTGGCTGCGAGGACGCCTTCCGGGTCCACCGCGCGCGGGCGGCCAAGGTGGCTGGGAGCCCAGGTCAGCACAAACGGTATACGCTCCCCGGCCGTCACGGTGAAGTCGCTCGCGGTTTCCATATGCTCGCCGCGCAGCGGGACGTCGGTGACCAGGTACGCGGCGTCGGGGCCGGCCACGGCGTGGATCCCGTGCTTGTCGCGGCGGACCCAGGGGACGATGTGTCCGTAGTCGAACCGCAGGGCCAGTTCGCCGCGCATCCGGACCGTTCCACGGACCCCCACCACGATCCGCACGATGTCCGCCGCGCCGTCGCGGGGAGACATGAAATCGATAACGGTGACCGCGCCGTCCGGGGTTTCCCACTCAGTTTCAAGAATGAGGGTGTCCTCCCGATACCGCCGCCGGGTGCATTCGCCGCCGGCGGCGGGCGCGAGCAGCCAGCGACCGGCTGACGGTCCGCCCAGCAGGGCGCCGAAGCAGGCCGGTGAGTCGAAGCGCGGCAGGCAGAGCCAGTCGATGGAACCTTCGGTGTTGATCAAGGCGGCGGTGTGCAAGTCGCCGACTATCGCGTAATCCTCGATGCGAGCCATGGGTCCTACAGTGCCACACGACCTGCCGCGGGACGAAGATCCCGTCCCCGAGCCGCGGGCCGCGGCTCCCGCGGACCGCAGGCTGGGCGCGGCCGCTCTGGCGGGGCTACGATCCCAACATGCCGGAACAGGACTCGGGGGCACCCCACAGCGGAGCATCACACAACATGGCACGCCACAACGGAGCATCACACCGCGGAGTGCCGCAGATCGGAACCAGCGGCTGGAGCTATGACCACTGGGAGAACGTGCTCTACCCGCACGGGCTGCCGGCCCGGGACCGGCTGGCCCACTACGCGTCCCGTTTCACCACGGTGGAGCTCAACGCGAGCTTCTACCGCTGGCCGCGGGAGAGCTCGTTCGTCAGTTGGCAGCGTCGCCTTCCGGAGGGCTTCGCCATGTCCGTCAAGGCCCCGCGGGGGCTGAGCCACGGGAAGAAGCTGTACGGGCCGGAGCTCTGGACGGAGCGGATCGGCCGCGGCTGGCACGAACTGGGGGACAAACGCGCCGTGCTACTGGTGCAACTGCCGCCGGATTTTGCCCGCGACGACGCCCGGCTGGACTACTTCCTGGCCGCGCTGCCGGACTGGTTCCGCGTGAGCGTGGAGTTCCGCCACGCCAGCTGGGACCACCCGGCGGTGTACGAGCTGTTGGAACGGCACGGCGCTGCGTACTGCGTCATGAGCGGCGCCCACCTGCCCTGCATCCTGCGGGCTACCGCACCCTTCGTCTACGTCCGGCTGCATGGACCGGACCGGGAGCACCTTTACGCCGGGTCCTATTCCGATCAGGAGCTGGGCTGGTGGGCGGACCGGATCCGCGAGTGGCAGGGCGCAGGCAGGGACGTTTTCGCCTATTTCAACAACGACGGCGACGGCAACGCGGTGCGCAACGCCACCATGCTGCGCGAACTCCTGGGAGACGCCTGACCGGCTGACGCAATCGCCGGCCCGCCACCGCGCTGTGGGAGAGTGGAACCATGGAA
>NZ_JBFRFD010000142.1:0-7392 GCF_052114645.1 Arthrobacter sp. 2YAF22_2 | reverse complement strand
CTGGCACACTCAGTGCGAAACGGCGGCCGCTGGCTGCCCGCAATGGGCAACAGTGACGCTCACAGCGAACCGCAGGTCATCGGGTTGCCCCATAACGTTGTCAACGCGAAGGCACTGTCCCGGGACGGCATCCTCGAGGGTATCCGCAACGGCCGGAACTGGATCGCTGAATCGGCCGACATAACCGTCGACTTCAGCGTCACCTCCGGCGGCCGGAGCGCCGGCGTCGGGGAACGGCTCGACGTCGGCGCGGATGCCCGGGTAACGGTCACCGCGAAGATCGCCGGGGTTCCCAACGGTGTGGTCCGCTTCATCACCGATGAAGGACAGACTCAGCAAATCACCCTCCCGGCCTCAGGTGCGGGCACCAGCACCTGGATCACCACGCCTCAGCTCGCAGGTTACGTACGCGCCGAGGTACGCCATCCGATGAGCGACGGCACCCCGAGTAACGGCACAGCGATGGGAACGGCCCTTCTCCTGGGCCCGATGGCTGCCCTCACCAACCCGATATTCCTCGGGTCAAAGTAAGGCCGATCCAAAGGGCGGCCCCGCGAAGCTGGCGGGGCCGCCTCGGAATTCGCCAGCGTTCGGCCACTCTCCGCGCGCCAAGACCGTCCTAACTCGCTAGGCTCGGGAGTAAGCCCGGACGCGGGAGACAGCCTGTAGTTACGATGACGAGGAAAGACCAGATGAGCAGTGCTAAGGCCACCACAATAACGGGGGGCCGCGGGCTGTTGCTGCGCCGCGGGCTGCGCCTTGAATACGCGACGCTCGGCTGGAACCTGATCGGGCTTGGCGTCCTCGCCACTGCCGCCCTCGGGTCCGGGTCCCCGGCCCTGGCCGGGTTCGGTCTGGATTCCCTGATTGAGGTCTTCGCCTCCCTGGTCGTGGTCTGGCAGCTCAAAGGCGTCCACAAAGCCCGGGAGGACCGGGCGATGCGGCTGATCGGGGCTGCCTTCGCAGCGCTCGCCGCCTACCTTCTCCTCCAGCTGGTTCTCGTGTTTTTCACCGGTGTCCGCCCCGCGACCTCCGGGTTGGGCATTCTCTGGACGGCCCTGACCTCAGTGGTCATGCTCGGCCTTGCGTGGGGGAAGATCCGCACCGGGCACGCCTTGGGCAACCCGGTGCTGCGCGCCGAAGGGAAAGTGACCCTGGTCGACGCATACCTGGCAGGCGCGGTCCTGGCCGGGTTGGTCCTGAACGCCCTCTTGGGATGGTGGTGGGCCGATCTGCTCGCCGGCGCCGTGATCATCTACTACGCCGTCCGCGAGGCACGCCACGCCTTCAGGCATTCCCCCTGAACGGGTCCGCGTAACCGCTGCCGCGGGGAGCGAACATGCTTCTCGTTAGGCCGCACGTATTTGGCTGACGACGATCGGGCGCCCCGGGCCTAGGATGGGCCCGTTAGAGCTGGCGGACTCGAAGCGCCGTCCGGAACGGAGAGTGCAATGGGACCGGCAGCGGTGCAAAGGCCGGCGAAGGCCGCATTGGTCCCAGCAGGGCTTGTGGCCGTGTTGCTGGCGTTCCTAGGTGCCTGCTCGGGTCCGGCGTCGTCGCTGCCGCTGGCCCAGATCCAGGACATAGCCCTGCCCGGGGCAGCGAGCAGGCTCGATTGTCAGGCCCTCGACGCGGATGCGAAGCGGCTGTATATTGCCCACCTCGGCGACGGCACCGTCCACGCCGTCGATCTCGCCAGCGGCGCTGTCGCCGAGACCGTCCAGGGAACACCCTCGGTGCATGGTGTCACCCTCGCGGCCGACCGGCACCTTCTCTTGGCCGCCGTTTCGGGAACCAACGAGGTCGCCATTATCGACACCAACACCTTGACGGTGACCACCCGGATCCAGGCCGGGGACACGCCCGACGGGATCGCCTACGACCCGGTCCACGGCAAGGCGTACGTCTCCAACGAACACGGCCACGCCGAAACGGTCATCGACCTCGCCACAAATACGGCGAAGGCCTCGATCGAGATCGGTGGCGATGCAGGCAACAGCGTCTACGACCCGGCCACCGACGCCGTCACCGGAAGGATCCCGATCCCGGACTGCGCCAGCAACCACGGGCTCTACGTCGACGGGGCCAACAAGCTTGCGTTCATCACGTGCGAGGGCAGCGCGAAACTTCTGCTCCTGGACCTGCAAACCAGACAGGTCAGCGCCCGGATTGACACGGGTTCCGGCCCGGACGTGCTTGCCTTCGATCAGGGCTTTCGCCGCCTCTACGTCGCTTCGGAGTCCGGCGTCGTGAGCGTCTTCGACGAACAGAACCGCAACCTCACGCTCAAAGCATCGGGCAAACTCGCCGACTACGCCCACACCGTCGCCGTGGACCAGGCCACGCATCGGGTCTACTTTCCGCTCCAGGACATCGACGGGCACCCGGTGCTGCGCATCATGGACGCCAGGCAGTGACCCCGACGCCGAAAAGCTGATTTAGCGGCAGTCGCGGCACTCTACGCGGTCCTCAGGACTTGGCGGTCGCCAGCTTCGACCGAACCCGCACGAGGGGTGCATGCGGATTCTGGGGTTGGGGGATGGCGGCCAAAGCGAACTGGTCGATAACATCGGGCCGGAAGACGAGGCACTCCGTCGAGCCGCCGAACTGGAAGTACCCCAGCTCGTCGCCCTTGTCCACGTGGTGGCCGGGGACGATCTCCGGGCTGATGACGCAGGACGAGACCTCGATCATGCCCACGGGGATCACCGCCATGAGACCGATCACGGGGTCGTCGGCCTGGATCAGGATGATCGCCCGGGCCGAGACGTGGGCCAAATAGGACTGCGAGAATCTCGAGTCGACGGCGTCGGCCCCCTCGGATTCCGCTTCGGAGAAGTACGTGCCGTCCTTAAGGTACGCCCGCACGATCGTTCCAGCGACGGGAGCGTGCCACCGGTGATAGTTCAACGCGCTCAAGAAGGCCTGGTAGACCGTTCCGCCGACAAATTGTTCCACCGACTCGTCCCGGGCGAGGAGGTCATCGAGTGAGTAGGGCTGGTTCTTGACCCAGAACCGGCTTTGCCGTTGAACGTCGGAGCTGATCTTGTAGGGGGTCGACTCGCAGGCGCTGACGATGACCTTGTCGTCTCCGGGTGCTGAGACCGGCCTGGACGTCGGCGTGAGCCGGCGGGCGAAGAAATCGTTCCACGACGTAAAGCCCCAGTGCTCGGCAAGGGCATCGTGCTGGTAGTCGTCCATCCCGACGACCTGCCGGGCTTTCTCCGACATCCACCCGGACGGCGAGTCGTTTAACACATACAACGAGTCCTCGCTGGTCAAGAACACACACCAAGCATCCAGAATCTTGCGGAACATGGCGATGATCCGCGGATCGCGGTGGGCCGCGAACCCGGCCTCGGTTCCCATGGTCCAATCGAGGATCGCCGTCAGCGGCGTGGTGACCATGCCGCCTTCGCTGAACTCCGGAGCCGTCGTCAGGACCTCGTTGATCAGCCGGAGCATCTGGTCGACGCTCGTGAGATGCCGTTTGCGGTAGGGCTTGGACTTCGGAACCTGCTCGATCATCTCCGTCATGTAGAGACGGACAACCGGATCGGCGGCAATCAGTTCCTGGAACTCAACGATCACGGGGTGCAGGGGAACATCTGCACCGCGCGCCTCCACCCGTTCCCGATGGCCGGCGATCCACTCCTCGAGGTCGTCCTGTTGCTCGGGCAGCCAGCCACCCAGTCGTCGAATACTGTCGGATGAGGAGTTAATGGTCATGATGCCGAGCCTACTCGCCTCATAGTCGGCGCCACCGACATATGCACTTCCTCGCTGGCCGGATGGGGCCGTTCTGCTCAATCATCCGGGGGAGTTATGCTCACTCTGATGACCCGGGCGGTGGAAGACCCTTTTTAGGGCGGGATTGCGTGGACGGCCGAGGGCACGACCAAGGAGAACCCATGATCACAACGAAGAGCGCCCTGGTACTCGCCGGCGGCGGCGTCGCAGGAATCGCCTGGGAGACCGGCTTTCTCCTTGGTCTCCAGGACGAGGCGCCCGGACTGGTGCAGCGCCTCCTGAGACCCTCGACGACGTTGGTGGGGACGTCTGCCGGGTCAACAGTCGGGGCCCAGATCGCCACCGGAAATAGTCTCCAACAACTTTTCGACCGACAAGTGGCGGCGATGACGGCAGAGCGGAACGCCACGATAGACCTGGCACAGATCGCCGGCATGATGACGGATGCTACAAAGGATGCAACTTCGCCCGAGCAGGCGCGGCAACGATTGGGTGTCCTCGCTCTCGCAGCGGATACGCCGTCCGCCGCCGTCCGCCGCGCCGTGATCGAAGCGCGTTTGACGACGCACGAGTGGCCTGACTGGCCGCTGCTCGTCCCTGCTGTAGACACGGGTACCGGTGAGCTAAGAGTGTTCGACAAGAGGTCTGGAACGAGTCTGGTGGACGTTGTGGCTGCGAGCTGTGCTGTTCCGGCCGTCTGGCCGCCGGTGGACATTGGGGGCCACCTCTACATGGACGGCGGGACGCGATCGATGGCCAATGCTGACCTTGCTGCAGGGGCGGCGCAAGTCCTCATCCTCGTTCCATCAGCCGCGGAGTCACCCTTTGGCACCGCAGTTTCAGACGAGCAGCTGCGCGCTCTGGGCGCTGCCCGCGTCCACATGATCAACGCGGACTGCGCGTCGCTGGAGGCAATGGGGGCAAATCCGCTCGATCCCGAGTCCCGTATCCCCGCCGCTCGAGCTGGCCGAGACCAAGGTCGACGTCTCGCAGCGGAGATCGACACCTTCTGGAACTGAGAGGTGATGGGGTGGGCAGGATGGGACCGGGGGCGTATAGGCTCGGAGCCGATGACGGTCCCGCTGCCGCCGTCAAGGGGCCGTAACGGCTGCGACGTGGGCGCCGAACCGATCACCACGGCCCCGATGATGCACGGCGTCCCCGCCGAAGGGCAGTCGCAACTTATCCCCTTCTGGGCCGGACGACCCTGAGAACACCGGCTGACGGAGCCTTACTGCGCAGGCGTCCGGGAGAGCAGCCATTGGACCTCCTCGGCTAGGAGACCGAGGCCGCTCCCGGCGGGTTGAACTCCGAGCTCACGTGCCGCCGTCGAGTCAAGAGTCATCCTCGTCTGCCAAGGGTGTCGTCCTCGGTCGGTTCCGGTGGGGACGCGCTCGATCGTCCCTCCCCAGGCGAGCTCGCCGGCGATGGCGCCGACGATTTCCTCGGCTGTCGGCGTGTCCGGATCGGCGGCATTGAGTATGCGGCGCCCGGGACGGGCGGCCACCGTCTCAATCAAGGCGGCGGCATTCCTCGCGGCAGTGAGGTGATCGATCGTGTCGGCGCCGGCGAGCTCGATGGTCCGGTCGCCACGGAGCATCCTCGCGACGATGCCAGCGGTGCGGGCATTCCGGGCCCATCGTCCATGGACTTTCGACGGCCGAATTACCGTGACCGGGAGGCCTGAGCCCAGCGCAGCCAGCTCGGCGGCGACCTTGCAAGGTGCGTATCCCTCCCGGGTGAAAGGGTCGACGTCGTCCGCTGCGGGCGCCAGGGTCGGGCGGTCTTCGCCAAGCGGGCCCGTGAACTGCGGCGGGTCGTCCCCGTTGACGTGCCGGCCGGAATCGTCGACATAGACGGCCCGGCTCGAGACCAGGACCAGGCTTTCCACCGATGCCATGGCCGGCAGAAGTGCCCGCACGTCCGGAGCGTTGTAGGCCACGAGGTCGACAAGCAGATCCGCGCCGGCGCCGACGAGCCCTTCGACGCCGCTTGTATCGCTGCGTTCAAGCTGGTGGAATCGCACACCGGATTCCGACAGTTCGCCCGGCATCCGGGAAGAATCACGACCGGTGACGTCCACGTCCCAGCCGGCCCGGGCAAGCAACATCGCAGTCGCACCACCTATGGCGCCGGTCCCGCCCAAAAGAATCGCCCGCATGCCGACCTCCGAATCCTCAGCCAGCCTCGCACTCTACGCGTACCAAGGTGGAATCTCTCACGCCGAATCGCCGGGAAGGCGGGTGCGCGGGGTCTTGCCCGGCAGTGGAAATTCACGTCACCGACTCCTGAAATTCAGCGGCGGCCAATAGCCTCATCCGGGGATCCGGAGATCAATGACGAGGAGAGTTTCATGCGTTCTATGAAAAGATTCGCGATCGCAACGGTCGGGGCCGTCTTTCTTTCAACCACGTTGCTGGCCCCGCCGGGGCTGGCGGCCAACAATGGAAACGACGGCGGCCAGACTAACGGCAACGGCCACCAGGGCAACACGRATGGCTTCAGCTTCGGAGTGATCGGCGATGTGCCCTACGGAAACGCTGAAATCCAAGCATTCCCGTCCTATATCCAGGACCTGAACGCGCACAAGGAATTGAGTTTCGTGGCTCACGTCGGCGACATCAAGAATGGGTCGTCCCAGTGCACTGAGCAGTACTTCGAAGCCATCAAAAAGAACTTTGACAGTTTCACTGCGCCCCTGGTCTACACGCCGGGGGACAACGAGTGGACAGACTGCCACCGCTCGAATAACGGAGCCTACGACCCCTTGGAAAGGCTGGCGAAAGTTCGTGAGCTCTTCTTTCCCAAGCCGGGGTTCACCCTCGGTGCAGCCATGAAGGTGAAGTCGCAGGCCAAGGATGGCTTCCCGGAGAATGTCAGCTTCCGCAAACATGAGGTCGCCTTCACTGCCGTCAACATTCCTGGCAGTAACAACTCGACGCTCCCGTGGACCGGGCTCGGCCAAACCCAGCCCACTGCCGCCCAACTGGATGAGGTTCAGCAGCGGACCCGGGCCGATATCGAGGAGTTGAAGGGCACCTTCCAGACCGCCCGGAACAACGGTGACCGGGCCGTCGTCGTGATGACGCAGGCCGATATGTTTGACCCGACCGTGGCGGCTCCGTCCCAGTCTGATTTCAGTGCTTTCAAGCCCCTGGTGCAGACCTTGATCGAAGAATCGAACTCCTTCGGGGGTCCGGTCTACTTGATCAACGGAGACAGCCACGTGTACAACCAGGACCGCCCACTCGCAGCCGGCTCAGCGTGGCTGGCCTTCTACGGCCAGGCCACAGCGGCCAAGAACCTGACGCGTGTCACTGTGGACGGCTCGAACAATGCAAAGGACTGGCTCAAGGTCACCGTCAATTCCGGCGGCTCAGCGAACGTGATCTCGTTTGACCGGATCCCGTTCACGCATCCGGCTTCTTAAGCGTTAACGCCAGGAAGGCCACCCGTCCGCTGGACGGGCGACCTTCCTGGCTTACTGGGGTGCTGCTCGTGAGAGCCGCAGCTTCTCCGCGCTTGTTAGACCCCGGCGTTGTACACGTCGAGCCCGAAGCGGTTTAGCCCCGGGGTCCCGGCGTAGCCAAGGTAGGGCAGCCCGAAGGTGTCTTCGATGCTGGCGAGCAGGCTGTAGTGGTT
>NZ_JBFRFD010000141.1:0-7398 GCF_052114645.1 Arthrobacter sp. 2YAF22_2 | reverse complement strand
CCCCTAGGGTGCGGACCAGCCGCCGTCGGACGCGAGCATGGCGCCCTTGACGCTGGTGCCGCCTGTGCATGGTCAGGCGTTCGCGTGCTCGGCGAGGATCGCGTCCACCTGGCCCAGGGCCTGGTTCATGCCTTCTTCCATGCCCATGGCCACGATCTCCTCCATTTGCTCCTCCGCCTCGAAGGTGGAGTGCACGGTCATCCGGGTGCGGTCGCCGATCGGTTCCAGTGTCACCACTCCGTGGATGGTGCCCTTGTCCGCCACCGGGACGCCGTCGGCGTCCGAAAACCCATCGTCGAACTCCAGGCGGTGCGGGGCCTCGATGGCGACAAATTTCCACCAGCCGCGGGCCTTCTCCCCGTCCGGGCCGGTCATGAAGTACGTGGCCTCGCCGCCGGGGACGAAGTCGTGCTTCTCGAAAGTGGCCGGCCAGCTCGGCGGACCCCACCAGCGCTCGAGCAGCCGCGGGTCTTCCCAGATCTGCCAGACGCGCTCGACGCCGGCGTCGAATTCGGCGACGACGCTGAGGCTCAGCGCCTCAAGATTCTTGACTGAACTGATGACTGTCATGTCGAGCCTTCCTATCTTTCAGCTACGGTGGTTTCTGCCTTGCCTGCTATTCGACATTTGTTGGTGGCCCTGTTTCTGCGAGCAAGTCCGCGATCCGTTCGCTCCGCTGCCGCCACATGACCTCGTACTCGTCGAGCAGCCGGCGGGCCTTCTGCAGCCCCTCGTGGTTGGCCCGCACAATCTGCTCCCTTCCGCGCTTTTCCTTGGTCACCAGGGACGCGCGTTCCAGTACCGCCACGTGTTTCTGGACGGCTGCGAAACTCATGGCGTAGAGCGCGGCGAGACCGGAGACGGAGTACTCCCCCGCCGTCACCCGCCGTACGATGTCGCGGCGGGTCGTATCGGCGAATGCCTGGAACAGGCGATCCAGCGCCTCGTCACCCAATTGATCTACAACCATTTGGTTGTAGGCTAGTCCGGTGTTGCCGGGGTGTCAATGGGTCTGACAAAGTCCGGGGCGGCACCTGAGGCAGGTGCGCGGTCCTCGGTCGGAGGTTGGCGGAGACCGTTGGGGCCGCGGCTACCCGCACCAGTTCGGCAGGAAACCGGGGACAGTGAGCACCAAGGCTCCGGTCTTGACGTCAACGACGGCGGTCTCCATGGGGGTCGGTGCCGGGCGGTTCGGGTACTGATCCCCGACGTAGCCGGGCGCGGCGGTTTCAATGGCAAGGTACGCGCCCGTTGGCGAAAGGCAGACGTTGGCTATCCGGGATCGGCCGGCGTCCGGCCGGTAGAGCACGTTGGGTCCGTTCCGGTCGGTGACATTGACCGCGGAGCGCTCATTTCCTGCGTCAAAGGTGCTCGTCACCTGCGCGTACAGGCCGCCTTTGTTCAGTAGGAGGGGCGGCCCCGCGGTAGCCGTCGCCCCGTCCTGGTTGCTTTTCAGGCCGGCACCTTCGGCGATGCTCAGTTGGGTAACGGTTCCGGTGGCGATGTTGATGGTCGAGTAGCGCTCCGGGTCGATCCCCTGCCGTAGTGCCCGGTCTGCGACGACGAGGTCGCCCGTGCCGGGGACAAAGCCGAGCAATCCGCCGTGCGTGCCCAACGGGGTGACTCTGCCCGGGCTCAGGGGATCCAGGGCGAACATCGACAGCCCGTCGGTCTGCGCAACGAGCGTGGTTGAGCCCGGGACAAATTTCCAGTCGGCCGCGCTGACCGGACCGTTAATCCCGTCGACCTGCTTCGGCGAGGCGGAAGTGTCTTCGACGTCGTAGACGAAGAGTTTCTTACCGGGCTGATCYGTGGACGAGGAACTGGTGAACGTGTAGCCAATGAGGTGGCCCGACGCGGCTGCCCGCAGATTCTCCACTTTTCCGGTTTTGGGCAACGGCACGATCCGCGGAGCCCCGCCGTCGAGTGGAACGATCTCCAGTGCGTTGGTGTTGTCGCCGTTGAGCGTCGCAAGGGCCAAGGCGGTGGGAAGCGCGGCAAATTCCTGGATCCGCGGGGCGGTGGCAAGCACCGTGGTCTTCCCGCCACCGGAGAGGTTGGCCCCCCGGATGGCGTCGGGGATCTTCTTCCCCGCACTGTCGAAGCCGGCATTCCGTTCCAACGTGTAGATATCAAAAGAGGCGGTGCCGGCGGCATGGTCCAATGCGGAAACGGAGTTCGGATGCTGCAGCTCCGCCAGGTTTCCGGCAGTAAGGGCGCCCGCGAGGATGCCAAGAAATGCGATGGTGCCGTAGAGCGAGCGAACAAAGCCACGCCCCGCCCGGCGCGCCGCGGCTTTCTGTTTAGCCGTCTCCTTGGCTCCCGGCTTGGCGGACGCCTTGGCCCCGGGTTTGGTGGATGGCTTGGTCGCCGCCTTGGTGGACGACCCGGTCCGCGACTTCGCAGCCGGCCTGGCCTTCGGTGTGGTGGTGGGTTTAGTAGACATAGGGCTGCGCCGGCTGTGCGACAGGAGTGATCGTGTCGGGGATGAGCACGACCGATTCGCGGCTGGTGACATTGGGGTTCGGGCGGAAACCGCTGGTGAGGGTCACCCAACTGTCCGTCTTGTACTCGTTCTGCCAGCCGGGACGGTAGACGGGCACGCCGATAGGTTGGGCGTCAACGGCGCAGCAGCTCACCACGAAGCGCGTCACAAAGAACACATTCGCCGGATCGCCCTTGTCAGGGGTGACGAAGCCGGTAACCGTGGCAGTCTTGCCGGCGAAGAAATCAACGCCCGCTCCGGAACGGAGCAAGGAGGCCCAGTCCCTGACGGTGAACGACGAGTAGTCTCCGCCGGCGAGCTTGCCGGCATCGTTTGAGACGAGCGACGAGGCGGAGCCGTTGAGACCCCGCTGGGCGACCGTCGACGTGGTGAGCGTCGACGGCGGCAGCACCAGCAAGCCCACTACCGCCGCGGTGATGGTCAAGATGCTTCCGGTGGGCCAAAGCCATCCCCACCGGGTGATTCCGGTTTCAGCCTGTTCGTGCAGGTGTTCGTCCGCCGCGCCGGGCGCCAGGGCAAAGGCCGCGAGCGCCAGCACGGCGGCAATCACGGCCATGACCATGGTGAACACGAAGTACCGCGGATGGATGTATAGGGCCAGTTGGCCAGTCAGGCCGAGCCACAGCGTGGCCACGACGCCGATGAGGCTTAAGGCCACACCCTGCCAGCGCCGAATCAGCCTTCTAGTGAACATAATTGACCGCCAATCCGAGTACGGCGGCGGACAACGCCACCAGCGCACTCAGCTGAACGAGGGTCTTGGAGGTGAACGTGGTGCGTAGCAGGGTGAGCATCTTCACGTCGATCATCGGCCCGAACACGAGGAACGCCACGATAGCCCCCGGCATGAACGTTGCACCGAAGGACAGAATGAAGAAAGCGTCAACGTTGGAACAGATGGCCACGACGAAGGCCAGGAGCATCAGGGCCACCACGGACCAGACCGGGTTACTCCCGAGCGTCACGAGCACCTCCCGGGAAACGGCGACCTGGATGATTCCGGCCAGGGCCGCGCCGATGAAGAGCGCTGGCATCATGGCTCCCGTTTCCTGGACGAACATCCGCACACTTCGCGCCGGCCTGCCCTGCAGGCCGCCGTGGTGGTCGTCCAGGGCGCAGGCTGCCTGGAACCGGGACGTCAGCAGCTCCTGCGGGCGTGGATGCCGGCTGTAGATCCAGCCCACCAGGTTCGCGATGAGGAAGCCGCCGAGAATGCGGGCCACCAGGATGTTGTTGTCCCAGCCGAAGGCCTGCTGCGTCGTGATGATGGTGATGGGGTTCAAGATCGGCGCGGCGAACAGAAACGTCATGGACTCGGCCACCGTCAGACCATTGACCATCAGCCCGCGGGCCAGCGGGACGTTGCCACATTCACATACCGGAAGCAGCATGCCCAGCAGAGACAGCACTATCCGCCGCAGAAAAGGGGTTCTCGGGAGCCTGCGCAGCAGGAGCCCCTCGGGGAGCCAGATCTGCACGCCGATAGAGAGCACGATCCCGAGGAAGACGAAGGGCAGGGATTCGATGACGACGCTGATCGACAAGGTGGCAAAATCCCGTAGCGCATTGGCCAACCCGGACCCGTCCACGGACGAGGGAACCAGAAGCCGCACCACAAACAGCAGTGTCAGGACCGCTATGCCGACCAATAGCCCGGCCGCGGACCTGCCCCGCGGGGCACGGACCGGGCCGGTGGCGGCTATGTCGGGTGCCGGCAGCCCGCGTTTTTCCGTGGCTGGCAGCGGCATGAGCACTCCTTCTGCGACGGGCAGGGCACCCCGGCCCGGAGGGCCGACACGGGAGACTGTACAGGCTGAGCTCTAGGCGGACTAGGGCCCATAATGCCCTTCCCACGGCCCGGGCCCGGGGGCCCTCACGCCAGAAACGTCCGGTGCACGTCGCTGCCGTAGCGGCGGATGATGTCCCGCTTGGCACTCTTGAAGGCTTCGAGGTCCCCCGCGTGGCCGTGTTGTTCCGTGCGGCGCCGGGCGAGTTCGTCCGCGATCACGTCCAGGAAGAGTTCGGCCAGCAGCAGCCCCGCTGAATCACGGAAGCGCCCGCGGCCGTCGATGTAGAGCTGGACGGTCGGGGCCGCTGTATTGATGATGACTTTGCGTTCCTCAGCACTGTAAACGGCACGGTCGGCGCTGTTGTGCAGGCTGCGGAAGTCATAGCCGGTGAACAGATCGACGCCGTGGTCCCGGCTGGGGCGGCCACCCTCCCGGTGCGGCGGCTGCTGCAGAGCTGCCGCGTCGGCGGTGAGCGCATGGTGCGGCGGCTGGTCGGCGCTGTGGTGCGAGGCCTGCTCGGCGATGACGATTTCGCACAACGCCCAGTAGTCGCCCTCCCGGACGGTTAGCTCGGCACGGTCGCCGTCGCGTTCGCCCAGCACGGTCCACTCAAGCCGACGCGTGCGCCCCAGCGCGGCGACGGCGGTCGGGACCGGTTCCGGGTCGATCCGCAACCCGCCGGACTGCTCCACCTCAAAGGTGAGCATCCCGCCGTCGGGCAACTGCGCCGGATCCAGCAGCAGCGCAATGTGGAATGGATGGCCGGGTGGCCGGTAATAGAAGGGAGTGGTGAACCGGAGGGCCGCGGGTTGTTCGCCCGCGGCTGGAGTGCCATCCCGGTTCCGGGCCACCGGCGCCGTCTCCAGCCCTAGGTCGACGACGGCCGCCTCGCTCATGTGTTTCAGCAGCTGCTCGATCATTTCGGCGGTGCGGCCGGAGGTGGTGGCGCGTTCCAGATGGGTGAGTTTCTCTTTCTCGTGCTGTACCGAACCGGCGATGACTTGGCTGACGGCCTGGGAAAACGCCGCCACGAAGGGGTCCCGGGGGTTCAGGCCCTCGCGCTCATCGCTGATGATCGCCCGCCCGCGGCCCAGCATCCCGGTCAGGGCATCGCAGCGGACGGCGCCGAAGAGGTATTCCGTGCCGACCTGGTTTTCGAACTCGAACAGCTGGCAATCCAGTGYCGCGTTCCCGGAGAGGACAAGGAGTCCGTTGGTGCGTTCGTCGCCCCTGAGGGTCAGCTCGGTGTCGACTGCGCGTTTCAGCGTGAGGCTGAACGGATACGTCTGGCCCTCAAAGCTGACGGTCCCCGGCAGGTCAGGGCCGAGCAACAGCTGCGCCGGCGGTTCGAGGAACCGGACCGGCTCGCTGCGGAGTTCGCCCGACCCGGGCTCGCCGCGCTCCAGTTCGACGTTCCGCCGGCCCAGCACCGCACGAAGGTAGAAATTATCGGATAGAGACTGCAACAGGGTGCTGTACTGGGTGATCCGGACGCGGTGATTGTCGACGACGACCGTCACCCGGGTGCCGCTGCCCGCCGGTGTTTCATCGACGCCGAGGCGGGCGTAGTCGGCCGGGTACGCGCGGCGGTCCTGTCCGCCGTCGTCGTAGAGATAGCCGCCGTTTTCGCCGCGGAAGACGTCGATTCGGGTGAAACGGCCGTCCTGGATGGTCTCGAGCCAGCCGTGCCCCAGGCCGAAGATGGCCTGCTTGAGGCCGCGGCCGAAGTAGCCGCGCCCGTCGCCTTCGCCCCGGGCGAGCGGGCTGTGCGCGCCGCCGTAGCTGAGGATTCGGCCGGCCTGCTGGAAGGACATGCCCTCCGCCTGGTCACTGACCATCAGCACGGCGCCGGTGTGGTGCCGCTCGTACCGCACCCGGATCCGGCCGCCACTCTCGGCGCCGCCACCTTGGGCGCCGGATCGCTGCAGTCGGGCGTAGCTGTCGTCGCTGTTGGTGATCAGCTCCACCAATGCCTTCTCCACCGAGGCGAAGCGCCGCGAGTCGATTCCGATCACGCGTTGGTCCACCTGGATTTCGGCCACCGTCATGCTGATGCCCCCGCTCCGAAGCTGTGCACTGCCTTCTATCGGGACAGTAGCAGTCCGGTCCGGGTCAGCCTAGGGCGTTGAGAGCGGACGCTCCCAGCTCACCCCGTTCACGTTCCCCAGGCCTGCTGAGGAAGCCGTTCAGCCAGGCGAGCGCGTCCGTCCGGGACGTGAAGAATTCGTGCGGGAACCTGGTATCCCGGCCGGTGGCCGCCGCCACGACACGGTCCACGGCGCTGGACCCCAGCACGGCGATGGCGCTGACATGGACCGACTTTGCGAATTCGTAGCGGGCCGCAGCGCTGATCACCACGTCGGTCATCACGGAAAGCATCGGCCTGGGCGTACCTTGGCCGATCAGCTCGGCGGCCCGCATGGCGTCCCGGGCCTCCCCGACGTCAACAGACGAACCGGGGGTCCAGACTGACTCGATGATACCGCCGCGGATACTCAGGGAGTTCTTCCCGTTCGCAGCGAGGACCGGTCCCGACGCGCCTCCCCCGGTCACCGGACACCGGCCCTCTTGCGCCTGTCGGTATCACCGCGGAGGTCACGGTTGAGACGCCGGTCGCCGTGGTACAGGATCGACTCCCAGTCGACCTCTTCCGGTGACTTCGGAATGACCAGCGGTCCCTCCGGCGCGGCTTCTTTGGGTTTGACGTAGAGCCAGTTCAGCACGCCGAGGAAGATATCGACGGCCGAGTTCCTCAGTCCGATATACGCGCGGATGGCGTACGCCGCCATCACCGCGTTGAAGGCCGCGAAGACCGCGTTGCTCCAGTTCTGCTGCATCACGTCGCGCCAGACCGTGAACAGGGAGAACACCACGATCGCGTAGGGTGCGAGGACGTAAATCGCCGGTGCTGCCGTCCGGTCCTTGACTTTCGGGGTGCGGGCGAACGGAATCTTGTCACCGGTGAGCGCCTGCTGCAGCGATTTTACGACGCCGGCCAGGTTCACGGGCATCAGCACCAGGTTGAACCCGTAAATCCGGAAGATATCGCTGAAGCGGTGGCCGGAATCCCGCAGGTCGCTGCCCATGGCCAGGAAGTACGGG
>NZ_JBFRFD010000140.1:0-7518 GCF_052114645.1 Arthrobacter sp. 2YAF22_2 | reverse complement strand
GGTGTTACCAGTGTGACTAAAGATACTGAAGATACTGTCGTTACAAATGTGAACTATGTGAATCTCTCATGAATTGCGAAATAGCACAAGAACTGTTTGACATTCCGCAAACACGGATTTCTGGAGTGTCGCCCGCCGACCCGACAGGTGGGCCCGGCCGGCGGCCCTGGGGCGGCCCTCCCGGGCCCGTTCCGCACCGCGAACGGCCAGCGGGGGCGGCTTATTAGCCTGCATCTGGGTTTCGCCACGTTAAGAGGTCGCATTAGCAGGCCGTGGCCGACTAGGCGCAATCCGCCCCGGCATGGCAATCTTGATCCGTGAGTACTGTAGAAAGCCTTGTAGGCGAATGGTTGCCCCTGCCCGATGTGGCCAAGCTGCTGGATGTTTCCATCACGAAAGTTCATGCGCTGCTGGACGAGCGTGCGCTGGCGGCACTGCGGATCGGCGACCGGCGGATCCGCTCCGTCCCGGCGGATTTCATCCAGGACGGCCACGCCGTGGAGAGCCTCAAGGGCACGATCGTTGTCCTCGCTGACGCTGGTTATTCGGACGAGGAACTCATTACCTGGCTGTTCACCGCTGACGAGTCCCTGCGCGGCCGGCCGATCGACGCGCTCCGTGAGGGCCGCAAGACGGAGATCCGGCGCCGGGCCCAAACCATGGCCTGGTAAGCAGCAGCACGATATTTCAGGATGAACTAGAGCAGTACGGCGAAGGCCGTGCACGGCGGCTGATGCCCTGCACGGCCTTTCGCATCTCCGGACGCCGTCAGGCTGGTGCCGTCAGGCGGCGCGGCTGACCGCGGCCTCGGCCAGTTTCCGGAGCGCCGTCTTGGGAAGCTCCTCCAGCGGCAGCAGGTCCAGGGCCGCCAGTGCCGCCCGGCCAAACTCCTCGATCAGGACTTCGGTGGCCTGGAGCGCCCCGCAATCGATGATGATCCGGCGGATTTCCGCCACGTCGCCGTCGCCCAGGTCCGGGCTGCCCAGCTTGGCGTCGATGAAGCTCGATTCGGCCGGTGACGCCTGATCGAGGGCGAAGGCGATGAGCACAGTCCGTTTGCCTTCGCGGAGGTCGTCGCCGGCGGGCTTGCCGGTGGTGAGGGGGTCGCCGAACACTCCCAGGACGTCGTCGCGGAGCTGGAACGCCTCACCGAGGGGGAGGGCGAAGGCGGAATAGCCGCGGAGCAGCTCGTCGGGGGCGCCTGCCAGCGCACCCCCCAGCGCGAGCGGGTGCTCGGTGGAGTACTTGGCCGATTTGAAGCGGATGATCGACTGGGCGCGGCTGACGGCGCCGGCCCGGTCCCGGTGCGGCCCGGCCACCTCCTCCAGGATGTCCAGGTACTGACCGGCCATGACCTCGGCGCGCATCAGGTTGAAGATAAGCCGGGCCCGGCTTCCGGAAGCCGCCCGGTCGCCGATTTCGGTGAACGACTCCTCGCTGAAGGACAGGCACAGGTCACCGGTGAGGATGGCAGCGGCGTGGCCGAAGCGCTCCGGATCGAGGGCCCAGCCCTGGCTCGCGTGCAGTTCGCTGAAGCGGCGGTGCACACTCGGTCCGCCGCGGCGGGTGTCGGAACGGTCAATGATGTCGTCGTGGATCAAGGCGGCGGCCTGGAACAGCTCGAGTGCCGAGCCGGCCGTGACCACCTCGCGGGCACCGGCGTCGCCGCCTGCCCCGCGCCAGCCCCAGTAGCACATCAGGGCGCGAAGGCGTTTGCCGCCCGTGACGAGGTGCGAGATGGAACCCATCAGCGGGTCGATGTCCGGAGATATGGCCGACATCAGCGTGGTGCGATCCGTCAGGAAGCCGGTCAGCTTGCCGGCGACGGCGGCTACGAAGTCTGTCTGCTCAACCCGCAGTTGCTCGGCCACGCTCACTTGACGGACTCAGCGGCGACGTTGGCGCCGATGGTGAACGTGGAGACCCCGGCGGTCTCCACCACAGCGAGGTTCACCGTTTCATTGTCACCGCGGAGAAAGTCCTTGGATACTACGGACCCCACGGCCTCGCCGGGGACCGGCTTGAAGCCCTGGTCTTCCAGTTGCTTGCTGTAGTACGCCACGACGCCGGCAGCCGGTAAGGTGATCTTCCCCACCAGCGCGACCGTCGCCGGGGTCCGGGTCTTGTCGAAACTGCTTGACTCCACCTTGGCGCTCGGCATCACCGGCAGCAGCTGCTCCGGGAAGCCGGCCACGAGGGCGCCCACGGTGGCGGAGGTGCCAGGCTGGGCGGACGGGCTGGGAGGGGCCGTGGTGGAGGCCTCGCTGGTCGCGGCCGCCGTAGACGCCGACGGCGACGACGCTGACGTGGCCCCCTGGCCGGGGGTGCAGGCGGCCAGGGCCAGCAGGGCGCCGGCGGCGGCCAGTACCGCCACGGCGCGTTTGCGCTCTCCAAAAACCTTCACAGGGACATTCCTCCTGGTGTTGACGCCGGATGCAGCCTCCAGTTTAGTCAGTCCCTGCGCATAGGATTGATGCGTGGGGCCGGAGAGCGGGAATCAGAACAGCGAAGCGAGCCTTCGCGAACTCCGGCGCAGCAGCATCCTGCACGTGGACATGGACGCCTTCTTCGTCTCGGTGGAGCTTCGCAGCCGTCCGCACCTCAAGGGCCGGCCCGTGATCGTGGGCTATCCCGCGGACCGCTCCGTGGTGCTGTCTGCTTCCTACGAGGCCCGCAAGTTCGGCGTCAAGTCCGCGATGCCCATGGTGGTCGCGGCACGGATGTGCCCCTCAGCGGTCATCATCGAACCCCGCCACAAGCTGTACTACGAGGTATCCGGCCAGATCATGGCCATCTTCGAGTCGATTACCGACCTGGTCGAGCCCCTGAGTGTCGACGAGGCCTTCCTCGACGTCGGTGGCGCCATCCGCCGGCTGGGGACACCGCGGGAGATCGGCGAGTTGGTCCGACGTCGGGTTGCCGGCGAACTGGGCATCACGGCATCGGTGGGGATCGCGGCGAGCAAATTCGTCGCCAAGATCGCCTCAACCCGGTGCAAGCCGGACGGCCTGCTGCTGATCGGTCCGGACGAGACCGTTCCCTACCTGCACACCCTGCCGGTCAACGCGCTGTGGGGGGTCGGCGCCAAAACCGTGGAGGTGCTCGCCCGAATGGGGATCCGCACGGTTGCCGATGTCGCAGCTACGCCGCTGCCCTCGCTGCGAAAGATCCTGGGCGCCACCGGCGAGCACGTCTACCGGCTCTCGTGGGGGATCGACCCCCGGCCCGTGACGCCCGTCCGGCTGGAGAAGAGCATCGGCGCCGAGGAGACCTTTGCGGTCGACACGGCTGACGATGCGCTGCTTCACCGGGAGCTGCTTCGGCTGGCGCACCGCACGGCTGAGCGGCTGCGGAGCGCGGGCATGCACGCCCGGACCGTCGCCTTGAAGCTGCGCTACGCCGACTTCTCCACGATCACCCGAAGCCGCACCGTGGCCACCCCGATCGACAGCGCGCAGTTGCTCTACGGCGTCGCCCTGCAGCTGCTTGAGTCGGTCGGCCCGCGGCCCATGACGGTGCGGCTGGTTGGGATCCGTGCGGAGCAGCTCGAGGAAGCGGCACAGGCGCCGCTGCAGCTCAGCCTGGACCGCCGGGACGACAACTGGCGCGCCGCCGAGCAGGCCTTGGACCGAGTGACCCGCAAGTTCGGGAACAAATCCGTACTTCCGGCCCGGTTGCTGGACCCCGGCCCTGCGTCCCGCCCGGAACCCGGTCCGGGCCTAGGCTGAACGGGCCGGCACATGGCGGACCGGCAGGCATGGGACTGGGGCGAAGCTGGCCACAGCGTCTTTCAGAACGGGGCGCAACAAACTATCCTAGATATACGTAGATTTCGAACGACCGGATCGAACGTTCGGACCGTGGTTCATGCCAACTAAACACCTTTCAGGGACACCGTGAGGCGACCTTCTCCTCCGATTGGAGCAATGGGAACCAGCCGGCCCTCCCGGACGTTAGGGGTTTAGGGACAAGGGCCGCGTCAAGTCCGGACGTTGGCCGACTTAAGGAGGTCGTGATGCCGCTCTCGGAGCACGAACAGRAGTTGCTGGAGCAACTTGAGAAGCAGCTGCACGAGGACGATCCCAAGTTCGCCAGCTCCATGGGCTCGGATCCGGGTCGCTCCTGGTCCACCCGTCATCTGGTCATCGGGGTCCTGGGCGCCCTTGCCGGCATTCTGTTGCTGTTGCTTGGCGTGACGTTGCAAAACATCTTCGTAGGGGTAGTGGGTTTCGTCGTCATGGGCGCCGGTGTCTATTACGCCACATTGCGCAGCTCCAGCGGCAGGACCAAGGCCGGCGGTGCGACTAAAAAGTCCGGCAAGCCGCGCAGTTCCTTCATGAGCAACCTTGAGGAGCGCTGGGAGGAAAGGCACCGCGGGGACTCCTGACCGCCGCCGCACGCCCACCAGGACACACCTCCACTCCGCACCACCACGGCCTGTATCCGGCCGGAAAAGACCCGCTTCGGCGGGTCTTTTCCTGTTAATCCGGCGTCGGTTGCTCCGTAACTGCCCTTATGCGGGGCTAAAACGGCGGTTACGGAGCAGTCGATGTGGTCGGCAGGCGGGAAGCCGCGGCGCCGCGGCGCACAAATCCCTCCACTGGCCACCACTTTTCCTCCTTCCCATTGTTCGCAAGGGACGGTTGAGCCCAAACTGCCTCAAAATTGCGCGAAAATAGCCCAGATGTCGTTGACGGGGGAGTGAAGTGGAGTAATGTGGAGGACGTAAGAGGGTAGTGGCAGCACAGGGGACGTTGGACTTTCTACTAAAGACAGGCGGTGGGCCGTGTTTCTCGGCACACATTCGCCGCGTCTGGACGAAAAAGGTCGGATTATCCTTCCCGCGAAGTTCCGCGAGGAACTTGCCGGCGGACTGGTTCTCACAAGGGGCCAGGAACGTTGCATCTACGTCTTCAGTGAGGCGGAATTCGGACGGGTTCACGAACAGATGCGGGAGGCTCCAATTTCCTCCAAGCAGGCTCGTGACTACATCCGCGTTTTCCTCTCTGGAGCCTCCGACGAGGTACCTGACAAGCAGGGGCGCGTGACGATTCCGCCGGCGCTCCGGGAATACGCAGGTCTCGGCAGGGAACTGGCGGTCATTGGCGCCGGCACCCGCGCAGAGATCTGGGACGCCCAGGCCTGGAACGAGTACCTCGCCGAAAAGGAAACCGCCTTCTCGGAGACCGACGACGCAATCCCCGGGATTCTCTAACGCCCCGCAAGCTCCGCCAGCACCAGCACCACAACGTTTCTTGACCGAGATCTCCAGCCGCCCATCCGGCAGTTCACCTGGCTCACTTCCCCGGAGCCAGGCGGCAGCCGGGTAGGCGCGGATGGGGATCTGGATCAAGAAGCAGCACACCAACATCTCGCAGCAGCAACTGACAGGCACTCCCGGCAACGAAAGGACGCAGGCATGAGTGACGACTCCAACCAGGCGAAGCCTACGTCCGAACGCCATGTACCGGTCCTCAAGGACCGGTGCATAAATTTGTTGGCCCCCGCTTTCGAGGAAGCACGACGCCGGGGTGAGACGCCCGTCGTCGTGGACGCCACGCTCGGCATGGGGGGCCACTCCGAAGCCATGCTGCAGCGGTTCCCGGACCTGCACCTGATTGGCATCGACCGTGACGAGGAAGCTCTCGCTCTGTCCGGGGAGCGCCTCCGGCCGTTTGCCGACCGCACCGACTTGGTCCACGCGGTGTACGACGAAATCGCCGAAGTTATCGAAGACCTTGGCTTCAGCGAAGTGCACGGCATCCTGATGGACCTGGGCGTCTCGTCGCTGCAGCTGGACGAGCGCGAACGCGGCTTTGCCTACTCCTTCGACGCCCCGCTGGACATGCGGATGGATACCAGCCGAGGCCAGACTGCCGCCGATGTGGTGAACAACTACAGCGAAGAAGAACTCGTCCGGATCATCCGGAAGTGGGGCGAGGAGAAGTTCGCGGGCCGGATCGCCAACCGGATCGTCGCCGCACGGGCCGCGAAGCCCTTCGCCACGACCGGCGAACTGGTCGAAACGATCCGCGCCGTGGTTCCCGCCGGTGCCGCCAAAACCGGCGGCCACCCCGCCAAACGGACTTTCCAGGCGCTCCGGATCGAGGTCAACGAGGAGCTCGACGTCCTGGAACGGGCGATCCCGGCAGCGGTGGCCTCCATCGCGCTGGGTGGACGGATCGTCGTGATGTCCTACCACTCGTTGGAAGACAAGATCGTCAAGGGTGTCTTCCAGGCAGGCTCCAAATCCTCGGCCCCGCTCGGATTCCCGGTGGAGCTTGAGGAGCACAAGGCCGAACTGAAGACCCTGACCAAGGGCACCGAGGTGCCCACCGCCGCAGAAATCGCCGAAAACCCACGCGCTGCCTCCGCCAGGCTCCGGGCCGTGGAACGTATCAAAGCCAGGAGAGTCGCATGAGCACCGCCGCCGTCAACAGATTCCCCGTTGCCACAGCTGCGACGGCCCGTGCCCTGCCGGAGTTGCACCCGGGCGGGCCGGCCCGCAAGACCCGCACCCCGCTGTCCGTCGTCCGGTCCGCGCCGCGCAAGCGCCGTGCCCCATTCGTAGTCATGTGCTTCGGAATCCTGGCGCTGGCGCTCATGGCGGTGCTGGTCCTGAACATCTCCGTTTCTTCGGCGCAGTACCAGCTGGTGGAACTCCGCGCCCAGCAGTCGAGGCTGACCAAACAGAACCAGGACCTCACACAGCAGGTGCAACACTTCGACGCCCCCCAAAATCTCGCCGCGAAGGCCACGGAGCTGGGCATGGTGGCCGCGACGGCCAAGGGCCAGATCGACCTGTCCACGCTTGCGGTGACCGGAAAGCCCAAACCCGCCGTGAAGGGTGACGCTCCCGGTGCCGTGATTGCCCCTCCCGCAGTCACAGGGGTGGCGGACGTGCTTCCGGCCGTCACGGCGAAGGACCCGCTCGACAACCGCAAACCCGCCGAGAGCACTCCGGTGCCCGCAGCCCCGGTTCCGGCGCTCGTCGTACCGGCGCCGGCACCCGCCGCTCCGGCCGTGGACCTGCACGGCGGGTCCGTCCCGGCCCCAGCCCAGAAGGCCCCCGGAAAATAGCGGACGGGACCACAGACCAACCAGGCAAGCAGCGAGGAAAGATCGTGGCGCAGAACACCAGCAAGGCACGAACAGGCAAGACGCCAGGCGCCACGCGGAGGCTGCGGGTCGGGCTCGGCATCATGCTTGTGCTCCTGCTGGTGGTCGGCGGGAAACTCTTCCTCGTTCAGGGCCTGGACATGGGCGGCATGGCCGAGGCAGCACTGAAGAACCGGCTCACGCCCACGGTGCTCCCGGCCGAGCGCGGCAAGATCCTTGACGCCAGCGGCAACGTCCTGGCCAGCAGCGTGATCCGCTACAACGTGGTGGTGGACCAGACAGTCAACACCAAGACCGAGTCGTTCCCCCGGCTCGAGCCGGTGGACGGCAAGGACACCATCGTCAAGATCCCCCGCGACCAGGGCATCGAAGAGCTCGCGAACGTCCTCGGTATGAAGA
>NZ_JBFRFD010000139.1:0-7542 GCF_052114645.1 Arthrobacter sp. 2YAF22_2 | reverse complement strand
GTCCTGCCGCTGCGATAAGGCCGATGACGGAAAGTCGTGTGCGCTTCATGATGGTCCTTCATAGAGGAGCCGGACGGGCTCGACAGCTTCGCCGCTTGGCGGCATTCTACTTGCGACGATAGCAAGATCGTCCCGTCCTTGGGCACCCTAAATGACGGCGTGTGACCCATTGGTGAGACGGATTTGACTCAGCCCGGTCCGGTGGGGATGGTCCGGCGTACTAACCTAGAGCGGGGCCGGGAACTGCTCCGCCAGGAAATCCTCGGCGAAGCGCCGGACGCCGTCCCATTCGGTGTAGACGTAGTCGCGGGACATGTCCGTGTCCGGGGACCCCTTGCTGCTGACGATCTTCTTCATCATGTGCCGTTTGAGGAAACCGTACTGCGTATAGGGCAGCGCCCCGCCGAACAAACCGACGTGGGCAGGGCGCCAGCCGGTCTCCTGTTCGAAGTTCTCCACATAGTCCTCCGCGTTGGCCTCGTCCCCGTGCGCGGCGAGGCTGACCGAGAACAGTGCTGAGGGCAGCCGTTCGAGCGCCGCCCTGTTCGTGCGGACGAAATCGGTGACGAAACCCTCGTGCTTGCCCATGTGGACCGAGGCGCCGACGATGACGCCGTCGCACTCGTCCGGGAGGGCGTCGCCGGAGGTTTGGAGATCGACCGTCCGCGCCTCGTGGCCGTGCTCGCGAATGACGTAGGCAAGATATTCGGCGATCCTGGCGGTCTGGCCCTCGACGGTCCCGAACAGGATAGAGATGTTGGCCATGGTCCACTCTGTGCCCGTGCGGGCACGGACGGGTAGGGTCCAAGTCCCCGGCGGCCGGCGGCGAGGGCTCACTGTCACCGGACGGGGGTCTTGACGGCGACGGCGGCACAGCATGTGATGGACGGGACCGGACCCTACGCCTTCCGCGGGCCCCTAGACGCCCCGGGCAGCTCCACGATGAAAGGACACGACATGTCCCTGCTCGATTCCGCCCTCTGGGACGGCAAGATCTACGTCAACGGCTGGCGCGCCGGCGGCGGCGGCACCGGCGCCAGCGTCGAACCGGCTACCGGCGAGCAGCTGGGCAGCTACGGCGTCGCCTCTGTGGCGGATGTCCGCGAGGCCGCCGCGGCCGCCGCGAAGGCGCAAAAGGAGTGGGCCGCCCGCAACCCGGAGGACCGGGCCGCGGTACTGCGCCGCGCGGGGCAGCTCTGGGAGGAACACGGGGCGGAAATCCAGGACTGGCTCGTCCGCGAATCCGGCGGCATCCCGCCCAAGGCCGGGCTGGAAACACACATCGCCGCCAACGAGTGCTACGACGCCTCGGCGCTGCCCGCGCTGCCGGCGGGCGACGTGCTGACCTCGAACGAAAACCGCTGGTCCTTCGCCCGCCGCCGGCCGGTGGGCGTGGTGTCCGTGATCGCGCCGTTCAACTTCCCGCTGATCCTCTCGATCCGCGCCGTCGCGCCCGCCCTGGCCCTCGGCAACGCGGTGCTGCTCAAGCCGGACCCGCGGACCGCGGTCTGCGGCGGTGTGACGGTGATGCGGATTTTCGAGGAGGCCGGGCTCCCGCCGGGGCTGCTCGCACTGCTGCCGGGCGGCGCGGACGTCGGCGCCGCCGTCGTCGAGGCCCCCGAAGTCCGCGTGATCGCGTTTACCGGTTCGACGGCCGCCGGCCGGAAGGTCGGCGAGTCAGCCGGCCGGCTGCTCAAACGCGCCCACCTGGAGCTGGGCGGCAACAGCGCGCTGATCGTGCTGCCGGGCGCCGACCTGGCCAAGGCGGCCTCCGCGGCGGCGTTCGGATCGTTCATGCACCAGGGCCAGATCTGCATGGCGGCCGGACGGCACATCGTGCACGAGGACCTCTACGAGGACTATGTCGCCGCCCTCGCCGAGAAGGCCCGCCAGCTTCCGGTGGGAGATCCCAAGAGCGGCACCGTGGCGCTGGGTCCGGTGATCGACGAGCGCCAGCTGCAGCGGGTGGACGGGATCGTCCAGGACGCGGTGCAGGGCGGTGCGCGGCTGGCCGCCGGGGGCACCCACGATGGCCGCTTCTACCAGCCCACAGTGCTGGTGGACCTGCAGCATGACAGCCGGGCCTGGAAGGACGAAATCTTCGGACCGGTGGCGCCGGTGATGAAGTTTTCCACCCTCGACGAGGCCGTGGCCCTGGCCAACGACAACGAATACGGCCTCTCCATCGGCATCTTGGGCGACGTCGGCCTGGCCATGACCGTCGCGGACCGGCTGGACTCCGGGAAGGTCCACATCAACGAACAGACGGTCTCGGACGAGGCGAACTCACCCTTCGGTGGGGTGAAGAACTCGGGCAACGGCTCGAGGGTCGGCGGGCATCACGCCAACATGGAGTCCTTCACGGAGCTCCAGTGGCTCACCATGCGCCCGGACATCGCGCCTTACCCGTTCTAGCCGGCAGTCCAGGCGGACAACAGGAAAGGAGCAACCGGCGCAGACTTTCCGCCGGGTTGCTCCTTTTCGCCGTGGCGAGTTGCCTACATGTGGACGTGCAGGCGCCTGGCCGCTTCCGAGATGGAGCCGCTCAGCGACGGGTAGACGGTGAAGGTGCTGGCGACGTCGTCGACGTGCAGTTTCTGCGTCACCGCAAGGGAAATCGCGAAGATCAGCTCCGAGGCGTTCGGTCCCACCACGACGCCGCCGATCACGGTGCCGGAGCCCTTGCGGGCGAAGATCTTGACGAAGCCGTCCTTGTGGTTGCGCATCTTGGCCCGCGCGTTGCTGCTGAGCGACAGCTTGATGACGTCGCCCTGGTACTTGCCGGAGTCGATTTCGGCCTCGGAGACGCCGACGTTGGCGATCTCGGGCGAGGTGAAGATGTTCGACGCCACCTGGTGCAGCTTGAGCGGGGTGACGCCGTCGCCCAGGAAGTGCGCGATCGCGATGCGGCCCTGCATCGCGGCCACCGAGGCGAGGGCCAGCACGCCGGTGCAGTCGCCCGCGGCGTAGATGTTCGGCGCGGTGGTGCGCGAGACGCCGTCGACCTTGATGTGGCCGCTCTCGGTCAGCGCGACGCCGGCCTCCTCGAGGCCGATCCCGGCGGTGTTCGGGATCGAGCCGACGGCCACCAGGCAGTGGCTGCCGGTGACCTTGGAGCCGTCGCCAAGGGTGACCACGACGCCGTCGTCCGTGCGCTCCACGGTCTGGGCGCGGGCCCGCGACAGCACCTTCACGCCGCGGCGTTCGAAGACGCCTTCCAGCACCTCGGCGGCGTCCGTGTCGGAGCCGGGCAGCACCCGGTCGCGGCTGGAAATGAGGGTGACCTTGGAACCGAGGCCGTTATACGCGGAGGCGAATTCTGCGCCGGTGACGCCGGAGCCCACCACGATCAGCTCCTCGGGGAGCTCGTCCAGGTTGTAGATCTGAGCCCAGTTCAGGATCCGCACGCCGTCCGGGCGGGCCGTGGGCAGCTCGCGCGGGTGGGCGCCGACGGCCAGCAGGACCGCATCGGCCTCGATCGTCTCGGTGCCGTCGACGGTCAGGACCTCGAGGGTGTGGCTGTCGAGCATCTTCCCGGAACCGATCAGGATGCGGACGCCCTGCTTCTCCAGGCCCCGCCTGATGTCGGCGGACTGCTGCCGGGCCAGGCCCAGCAGCCGGTCGTTGATGTGCTTAAGGTCCGCGCGCATCGTCGGGGCGCAGTCGCCGCCGTCCACGTCGAATTTGACGCCCAGCTCGCCGGCCTCGGCCATGCGGGTCATCAGGTCCGCCGTCGCGATCAGGGTCTTGGACGGCACGACGTCGGTCAGCACCGCGGACCCGCCGAGACCGGCGCGTTCGACGATGGTGACCTGCGCCCCCAGGGAAGCGGCGACCATGGCGGCTTCGTAGCCGCCGGGCCCTCCGCCCAGAATTGCAATTCGGGGAGCGCTGAAATCGGGGTGCGTAGTCACAGTCATCCATTGTCCACCATTCGAACCGGCGCCACCAATGAGGAGGCTGGGCAGCGCCGCGCGGGCACGGTAGCTTATTCCAGTGAGTAATACAGAATTCCTGAACACAGACCCCTTCGACGCCGCCCGCGCCGCCGCCGATTACATCGCCGCAGAGACCGGCGTCGATAGCCACGACGTCGCGCTGGTGCTCGGCTCGGGCTGGGGCGACGCCGCCGAACTGATCGGCGAGACCACCGCCACGCTGTCGGCCGACGAGGTCCCCGGGTTCTCCTCCCCCACCGTGGTGGGCCATGTGGGCACCATCCGCTCGGTGCTAACCCGGGAGGGCAAACGCGCCCTGGTCCTCGGCGCCCGCACGCACTACTACGAGGGCAAAGGCGTCCGGGCGGTCGTGCACGGCGTCCGCACCGCGGCCGCCGCAGGCTGCAAGACCCTGGTGCTGACCAACGGGTGCGGCGGCCTGAACGAGGACTGGGCGCCGGGCACCCCCGTGCTGATCAGCGACCACATCAACCTCACCGCCACTTCCCCGCTTGAAGGCGCCACCTTCGTGGACCTCACCGACCTGTACTCCTCGCGGATCCGCGGCCTGGCCCGCGAAGTGGACCCCAGCCTGGACGAAGGCATCTACGCCCAGTTCACCGGCCCGCACTACGAGACCCCGGCGGAGGTGCAGTACGCCAAGCGGATCGGCGCGTCCCTGGTGGGCATGTCCACCGCGCTCGAGGCCATTGCCGGCCGCCACGCGGGCATGGAGGTCTTCGGCATCTCACTCGTGACCAACCTCGCCGCCGGCATCAGCCCGGTGCCGCTGAGCCATGGTGAAGTCCTTGAAGCCGGACAGGCCGCGGCTCCGCGCATCTCCAAGCTGCTCGCCGAAATCGTCGCCAAGCTCTGAGCCGGACCTCGCCGGCTGTCCTGAGCCCGGCCGGCGGGCCGGGACCTCGCCGGCCGTCCGGCGGGCCGCCCCGCCTCGTCCTAGCCGGCGGCCAGGTGCCGGACGGCCTTCTCCCGGTCCCCGGGGAAGCGGCGTTCCATGGAGTCGGCGATCCCGGCGATGGTCTGCCGCGCCAGCGCCTGCCGCCACGCCAGCTCGGCCTGCCGCATGGTCTGGGAGATCAGGCAGGTCCGGACGAAGTCTTGCTGCCGGTCCGCTTCCGGGACATCACCCAGGATGCCTTCACAGCGGAACGCCGGCTCCGCTCCTTCCAGGGCCAGCACCACGTCCAGCACCGTGATGTTTTCCGGGGTGCGCGCCAGGTGGAAGCCGCCGCGCGGGCCCGAGACCGAGGTCAGGATGCCGGCCCGGACTAGGGCCTGGAGTTGTTTGTTCAGGTATGCGGCGGGAAGCCGGTAGAAGGCCGCGAGCCTGGCGCTGTTCACTGCCTCGCCCGGCGGCGTCCAGGACATGTTGACGCACGAGTGCACGGCCCATTCCACCCCTCGGCCCATTTTCATATTCCAGACGCTACGTGTCCGGAAAAATGGCTGTCAATGCTCCGCCGGGACAACCGCCGCGCTCTTGAGCGGATCCTTCGGAAGCCCTGTACCGGGCGGACCGCTCGCCGCTGTGTCGGCCAAAAACCCTGCGGTGCGGGCCACCTCGCGAAGCGGGACAGCCCAGAGTGTGACGGAACCGTAAGCCGGGCCCGCGCCCGTCCGGGCGCGGCGGGCCCGGGTTTGACGCTAGTTTGGTATCCATGACGTCTTCCGATGCCGCATTGACCCAACTGTTGAGCGACGCCCGCAACTGGGCGGCCCAGGATCCCGATCCGGCCACCACCACCGCCCTGACCGAGCTGATCCGCCTCTCCGACGAGGGAGTCGCGGGAGCCCGGCAGGAGCTGGCCGACAGTTTCAGCGGCACCCTCCAGTTCGGCACCGCGGGACTGCGGGCAGCCCTCGGCGCGGGGCCGAACCGGATGAACCGGGTGGTCGTGCGCCGCGCCGCCGCCGGTCTCGCCGCCTTCCTCGGCAGCACTGTCGCCCAGGCCGCGCCGGGAACCCGGCCGCGCGCCGTCGTCGGTTACGACGCCCGCTACAACTCAGACATTTTCGCCGAAGAGACTGCCGCGATCTTCACCGCCGCCGGCATCGAGACGTTCCTGATGCAGGCAGCGCTGCCCACACCGCTGCTCGCCTACGCGGTCCGCGCCCTGGACTGCGACGGCGGGGTCATGGTCACGGCCAGCCACAACCCCCCGCAGGACAACGGGTACAAGGTCTACCTGGGCCGCCACGCCGTCGAAGACAGCGGGCGCGGCGCCCAGATCGTGGCGCCGTACGACGCCCTGATCGCCGCGGAGATTGAGGCCGTCGGCGCACTGGATTCGATCGCGCTGGCGCCGGCCGGCTGGACGGTGCTGGATCCGTCGGTCGCCGCCGACTACCAAGCCGCCGTCGCCGCCCTCGCCGAGCCGGAGCGTTTCCCGGCCCGCGACCTCAAAATCGTCCTCACCCCCATGCACGGCGTCGGCGGCAGTACGGCCGTGGCGGTGCTGGCGGCGGCCGGCTTCACCGACGTCAGCCTGGTCGCCGAGCAGGCGGAGCCGGACCCCGACTTTCCCACCGTGAACTTCCCGAACCCCGAAGAGCCCGGCGCCCTCGACCTCGCGCTGGAAGCCGCTGCCCGGGTGGACGCCGACCTTGTGATCGCCAACGACCCCGACGCCGACCGCGCCGCTGTTGCGGCCAAGGACCCGGACACCGGCGCCTGGCGGATGCTGCGCGGCGACGAGGTGGGCGCCCTGCTGGGTGCGCACGTCGTGGCGCGTCTGGCCGTCTCCGGGGACGCCGGCGGCGGCGCCGCAGCCGGCGTCTTCGCCAATTCAATCGTTTCGTCCCGGCTGCTGGCGCGCATCGCCGCCGCCGCGGGTTACGCCCACGAGGAAACCCTCACGGGTTTCAAATGGATCGCCCGCGTCCCCGGCCTGCTTTACGGGTACGAAGAGGCGCTGGGCTACTGCGTCGCACCCGCCCTGGTGCGGGATAAGGACGGGATTTCCGCGGCGGTGCTGATCGCCGAACTCGCGGCCGCTGCCAAGGCCGAGGGCAAGACTATTTTCGACACCCTCGACGAGCTGTACCTGGTCCACGGGCTGCACGCTAATGACCAGCTCAGCATCCGCGTTGCGGACCTGGGGCTGCTGGACGCCATGATGAACCGGCTGCGGGTCAGCCCGCCCGAATCCTTCGGTGGCTCCGCCGTCGAAACCGCGACGGACCTGGCGGTCGGCAGTGAACAACTCCCGCCCACTGAGGGGCTGCTCTACCTGACCCGGGACCACACCCGCGTCATCATTCGTCCGAGCGGCACCGAACCGAAACTCAAGTGCTACCTCGAGGTGATCCGCAGCGTCGGATCGGCCGCCGAGTTGCCGGCCGCCCGGCTCGAGGCCCGCGCCGCGCTCGACGCCGTCCTGGCCGACGTGCGCGAAGCGCTGGGGCTCTAGAGTTCCACCTCGATGAAGCCGGCCGAAACCCGGGCGGCGAAGGTGCCCAGGCGCAGCTCCGGGTTACCGAGGCACTCCCCCGTTCCGAGGTCGTAAACCTCCTTGTGCAGCGGCGAGGCCAGCGTCCGGCGGGCGCCGCGCGAACCGGTGATGCCGCGGGCCATGACATGCGC
>NZ_JBFRFD010000138.1:0-7584 GCF_052114645.1 Arthrobacter sp. 2YAF22_2 | reverse complement strand
AGTGCTCACATAGGGTTTTCCTATGGAAACGGCACCGCCACCCGAGCTGGACGGCCAGTCCTCGATCAACGAGTTGCTGGACGAGCCGGTCGGCGCCGCGCCGATCCAACTTGCACTGCCCATCCACTTCCAGTTGGCCGCGGCCAGCCGACGCTAGGAGCGGCCCGCCTTGGTCGGCCGGAAATCAGCGGAGAATCCCCTCACCCGGATTGCGGGAACGTAGTATGGCGAGGATGAGAAAGCGTAGGAGTGTCGGCGGTGCTGCCACGGCCATGGCTGTCCTCGCCATCACCGCCGCCGTCGGGGCTCCGGCCGCCGCCGAGCCCTGCGGTCCCGTGGTAGTGGTTTCCCTGGGCTGGTGCCAGCCCGCAGCCACGCCTACCCCGACGGAGTCGAACACCCGCAAGCCCTCGCCGACGGGGTCGGCGGCGCCGTCGGCGCCCCCCGCGGCACCGGCGCCAGCAGTTCCCCCGGCCCCGGTTCCAAGCGCAGCGGGGCCGTCTCCCGCCCCTGCAGTGGTCCCTGTCGTGGTCCCCGCGGCTTCAGCCAGCCCGCTGTCCGGAACCGCCGCCCCCGCGCCTCCCTTCTCTGCTGGCACGACGGCGGCGCCAGCGGCCCCCTCGGTACTTCCCGCCCCGCAGGCAGCAGACGCTGCGGAGCCTACCGGTGCCCCCGTTGCCACCAGGGAGGGAACAGGTGCCGGAGCGGTCCTGCTGGCGTTGGGCGGATTGCTGGTCTCCGGCTCCGCACTCTTGGGCCTCCGGCGGCGGGACCCGCTTCCTTAAACGGACATGTTTGCTTACAGGACCACCCGGCCGCTTGAAAGAGAGAATCCTATGCCTGACTTCCGCGAGGGACTGCCGCCCATCTGGGCGGACGGACTCGGCCGTGCCAGCATCCGCTCCGTCCAGGCCCTCACCGTCGCCGCCCTCGGCTGGGCGATTGTCTGGGCCGCCACCAGGGTGCCGCTGGTCTTGATACCGGTACTGATCGCCATGATCCTCGCCGCCGCGATCGCGCCCCTGGTCCGCTGGCTCACGGGCCACTCCTGGCCGCGTGCGCTCGCCGTCGTCGCGGCCTTCGTGGCCATCCTGGCCGTCTTCGGCGGCGTCATTACCGGCATCGTGTTCCTCGTCCGGGCGCAGTCGAAGGACCTCATTGCGAAGTTCACGGTAGGCATCGACCGGCTTCATGCGTTCCTGAACAGCGGGCCGGTCCCGGTCAACGACACCCAGATCACGGGCATCCGCGAAACCGTCCAGAAGTTCTTCACCTCCAGCTCCTTCGGCACCGAGGCCCTGACCGGGGCCCGCACCATCGGCGAAATCCTCGCCGGCATGGTCCTCATGGCCGTCACCTTGTTCTTCTTCCTCAAGGACGGCGCCAAGATCCGCGCCTTCGTCATCGGATTCCTGCCCGCCCGGCACCGGGCCAAGGCGCTCCTGTCCGCCGAGCGCAGCACCGTGGTCCTGGGCGGCTACGTACGCGGCACCGCCTTGATTGCGGCCACCGACGGGCTCATTGTCGGAATCGCCCTGGTCATTCTGGGCGTGCCCCTGGCCCTCCCGTTGGGTGCCTTCGTCTTCATCGGCGGGTTCATTCCGATCGTCGGCGCGACGGCGGCCGGCACACTTGCCGTCGGCGTTGCGCTGATTTCCAACGGGCCCGTCACGGCGATTGTGGTCCTCGCGGTGGTGATCGGGGCGAACCAGCTCGAGCACCACTTGCTCCAACCGCTCCTGATGGGCAAAGTGCTCAAGATCCATGGGCTGGCCATCCTGCTCGCGCTGGCGGCCGGCACCATACTTGCCGGAATCGTCGGCGCCCTCCTGGCCGTCCCGCTGACCGCCGTCGGCTGGACAATGATCAAGACCTGGTCAGGACGGGACGCCGTCGACGGTCAGGCGGCGGCAACGGCGCCGGACGCCTGACGCCTGACGCTCGACGACGCAATAAGAAGGCCAAAATAGTCCGCCGTTGTTGCCTCAGGCCTGCTAGCTTTGTTCTATAATATATAGAACAAAGAGTGGAGGGCTGTGGCAATGATCCTGAACGTTGACCTGGGCGGCACTGTCCCGCTCTACCAGCAGCTTCGCGACCAGGTTGTCGAGGCGATCGCTTCCGGCGTGCTGACCGACGGCAGTCCGTTGCCGGCGACCCGGACCCTCGCCGCGGATTTCGGGATCAACTTCCACACCGTTAACAAGGCTTATGACCTCCTGCGACAGGAGGGTCTGATCCGGCTGAGCCGCGCCGGCGCGGTGGTGACCACGGCGACTGCTGACCATTCGTTCGCCCCCGAATGGACTGCAAGAGTGCGGACGGTCCTGGCGGAGGCTGTGGCCAGGGGATTGCCGCCCGAGGAGGTTCTTCGGACCTGCCGTTCCGTGCTCGAACAATTCGCCACGCCGCGAGAGGATACGCCATGACCGTTGCCATTGTATTGAGCGTGGTGCTGCTGGGCCTGGTGCTGTTGCTTGCGCTGGTGCTGCCCTCGGTCACCAGTCCGATCGTGCCGTTCGGGGTCCGGGTACCGGCCCAGCACGCGGGGGACCCGACCGTCCTCCGGCAGGAGCGCATCTATCGCTGGCGCGTCCTGATCAGCGGTGTCATCACCGCCGGGGCCGGAATCGCCACGTTCGCTGTCACCGGCGATCCGCTGCTGCTGCCCGTGTCGGTGCTGGTGCTAGTCGGCGTCTGGTACGGGTGTTTCTCGCTCGCCAATCAGGAGATCCGCGCCGCTAAGGCCGCCGGGGGCTGGTACCAGGGACTACACCAAGGCATCACGGTCGACACCGAGCTGCGGACCAATCCGCCGCGGTTCCCCTGGCTCTGGCTGGCGCCGGCTCTGCTCATCACCGCCGCCACCGTGGTGATCGGAGTACTCAGTTACCCGACGATGCCCGGAACGCTTGCGGTGCATTACGGCGCTCACGGTGCGCCTGACCGGGTAGTCGCCAAGTCGGTAGGCTCGGCCTTCTCCCTGGTGTTCGTGCAAATCGGCATGACGGCACTGTTGGCAGGCATGGCGGCGGCCATCACCCGCAGCAGGCCCGACATCGACCCGGCCCAGCCGGTGGGATCCGCGCGCTGGTCCCGCCGCTACATGTCACTGAGCGCCCGGGCCTTGCTCGCACTGGTCGCCACGATCGACCTGGGAATGATGCTGTCATCGCTGCTGATGTGGACCGGAACCATCACCTCATGGGCACCCCTGGTGGTCGCGGTGCCGATCCTGGCGGCCGTTGTTGCCACCGTCGTGGTTTTGGCCAGGAACAACCGAGAGCGCGGCGGCAGTGAGGCAGAGACCGGCCTGACGCACCGGGACGACGACAAATACTGGCGGGGAGGCCTGGTCTACGTCAACAGGCAAGACCATGCCTTGCTTGTTCCACGTCGGTTCGGTCTCGGCTGGACGATCAATGTCGGCAATCCAAGGGCATCGATGCTTTTGGCCGGTGTGGTTGCCCTCATCGTTCTGGTGATCATCCTCCGGTTAGGCAGCTGACCCGCAGCCGGCGGGACCCCGCCGGCACCGCGAGCCACGGCTGACTACTGGTCTGTTTCCGTTGCGGATCCCTGCTCGGGGGCATCGTGGTGTTCGCTTTTGTGGCGCGCTTCGTCCAGATGGTGCTCCAGCTTTTCCTCTGCCTCCCGCCGCCGCTGCCCGACCGTGCGGATCTGCTGCGTCGTCGGCGCTGAATGGGCGCGGAGGTGCTGGCCGTGATCCTCCGCTGGCCCGTCATGTTTCTCACTCATGATGGCATCGTCCCACTCGGTGTGGTGCGCGGGAAGGCCCCGATCTGCCGGGGGACTCGTGGTTTGTTTCTCCCGAGAAATCCGGGCAAAACAAAACCCCGCCTTCATGACCGTTAGGCCAGTAAAGACGGGGTTTTTCGTTGGTGCACCCCCCGGGACTCGAACCCGGAACCCATTGATTAAGAGTCAATTGCTCTGCCAGTTGAGCTAGAGGTGCAGCTGTTGTTTTGGGTTCCGCCGGGGCTTTTTGTTTCCCGTGGTGTTCTCCGCAACGACATGAAACTCTACACGAGTTTGGGCGGAGTGTGAAATCGGCGCGGCGGGCGCCGGGGCGGCTACCCGCGCAGGCTCAAAACCAGCACAAAATCGGGGTTCTGGCCGTTGCTCAGGGCCCACAGGCGGCCGTCGGGCGCGAGCGAAACGTCGCGGATCCGGCCGTACTCTCCTGTGAAATAGGCCACAGGGAGGCCGGCAACATCACCGCTCAGCGGGACTGCCCAGACGCGCTGGCCCCGCAGCGCGCCGAGGTAGGCGGTGTTACCGACAATCTGGAGGCCGCTGGGCGATGACTCCGCAGTCGACGGCCACACCACTTTCGCGTCGAGGAACCCGGCCCGGTGCGGCGCGCCCGTCACCTCGGGCCAGCCGTAGTTGCCGCCGGGGACAATCAGATTCAATTCGTCGTCCACGTCCGGGCCGAACTCGCTGGCCCACAAGCGCCCCGCGCTGTCCCAATCGAGGCCCTGGACGTTTCGGTGCCCCAGACTGTAAACGGGGTTGTTGCCGAAGGGATTGCCGGGGGCGGGCTTCCCCTCGGCGGTGAGGCGGAGAATCTTGCCGCCCAGGGCGTTTCGGTCCTGCGGCTGGTCGCGTCGCTGGGAATCGCCGGTGCCGACGTAGAGGTACCCGTCCGGGCCGAAGCGGATGCGGCCCCCGTTGTGCGTAGAGGCCTTCGGGATCCCGGTGAAAATGATGTCGGGTGCCCCTAGGGAAGGCTGCCTGCTACTGCCGTCGAGCCGGAAGCGGGCAATCCGGTTGTCGGTCTGGGCAGTGAAATACGCGTACAGGTAGCGGTCCGTCGCGAAGTGCGGCGACAGCGCCAGTCCCAGCAGGCCGCCTTCTCCGTCGGGGACGACGTCGGGGACCTTTGCTACCGTGGCCGCCGGTCCGCTGGCGCCCGGCGGCAGGAACTTCAGCAGCGCGCTGTCCCGCTCCGAGATGAGGGCGGTGCCGTCGGGGAGGAAGACCGTCGACCATGGCAACGTCAGCCCGGCGTCGATGCGGGCGGTGATCGTGGGCGTCTCCGGGGCGGCCAGGCTGTTGCCAGCAGAAGGGGCCGAAGGGGAAGGAGTGGGGTTGCTGGTGCAGGCCGCCGCTGCCAGGAGCGCGGCAGCCACCACGGCCGCCCGGACGGCCCGCAGCGGCGACCGCCGGGGCACGGCTACAACCGTGAACGGCGCGGCGGTCGGAAGCCCGCGGCCTCGGCGTGCGCCGCGGAAAGGAACCAGACCTCGGCCCGGGTTTCCTGATAGGACGGGCTAGTCTCATCGTGGTAAGTCATCGACGAGGCGGTCCCCTTCACGGTGAACCCCTCCGGCCCGCTGCCATCGGGGCCCGGGGCCGCGGATCCTTCACCGTAAGGCTGCTCCACGGCCAGATGCCCGGCTGGCGCAGCGGTGTGGCTCGCGGCGCCCTCGGAGGCTGCTGCCGAGGATGTGGCCTGTGCCGTCTCCACCTCGGCCGCTTCGGCCGCAGCCGATTCCGCGCCGGGAAGGGTGGGGGAGTGCGGCTCGGTATATTCGGGATGGTGCACCGGGGCGTGCTGCGCCGGTGCCCCCGCCTCGGGCGAGGCGGTTTCGTCCGGCAAAGCGGTTGTGGCGCCTGCCTTGGTTTCCACGTCGGAGGGCTGGGCCGTGTCAGCCACATGTGCGGCGTGCGCGCCGCGGGGAACGTCGTGGTGGGTGCTGGCCGGGACCTCGGCAGGCGGCGTCTCCGACCACTGGGTCTCCCACTCGCCGGCGGCCGCCTGGTCGTCCGCCGTCGTCGGCGAGACCGGCTCGGCGTTGCCGAAGCCGGCCGCGGACGGAATCCCGGTGGTGGCGGCGGCGACGGCAGACGCCGCCGCGTTCCCGCCGGACAGGGCGCCGTCGTGCTTTTCCGGCCCGGGGGGAGCCTGCGGCGAGGCGGCGGATCCGGAGCCGGCGGACGTCGACGTTCCGGCGGCACCGCGGGAATTGTTGCGGTTCAGCAGCCACCATACGACGCCGACAATCACCACGATCACGATGAGCCAGATAATCCAATCCATGGCCGAATCCTTCTGTCCAGGCGGCAGGGTTGCCGATGCTTGACGTTACGTCCGGCCCGTCGCGGCTGTCCATAGTTCCGGACGCGGCCCGTGTAGCCTCGCTTCATGGATTTCAAGAGACTCCGGATTCTCCGCGAACTGGCGGACCGCGGCACAGTGGGGGCCACCGCCGAGGCCCTGCGGGTGACGCCGTCCGCGGTCTCACAGCAGCTCAAGACGCTGCAGGACGAGCTGGGCGTGGTCCTGGTGGAAAAGTCGGGCAGGGGAGTCCGGCTGACCGAGGCGGGGCTGGCCATGGCCGGCGCGGCAGCCGAGGTGTCCACCGCCATGGCCCGCGCCGAGGCGACCATCGACACCTACCGGCTTGGCTGGCAGACCCAGATCAAGGCGGCCTTCTTCCCCAGTGCCGCAGAGATGTTCCTGCCGGGTTTGCTGCACCGCGTAAAGGACATCGAGGGACTCCGCTTCCAGGCGCACTTCGAGGATCCCGGCGTCGCCGGCTTTGCTGCCCTGGCCGCAGACTACGACATCGTGCTGGCGCACAGCGTCGACGGGCCCGACGTCTTCGCCCGGCAGGACCTGATGGTGATCCCCCTGCTGGACGAGCCGCTGGACGTGGCGGTCCCGGCGGGCCACGCACTGGCGGCCAAGGCGGCGCTTGGCGCCGCGGACCTGGTGGGGTTCCCGTGGATGGGGGTGCCGGATGGCTTCCCCTTCGATACCGTCCTGCGCCAGATCGAAGTGCAGGCCGGCGCCCCGGCCCTGCGGGCGCAGCTGTTTCCGGACCTGCGCGTTTTGGAGGCACTGGTCACCGCCGGGCACGGGCTCAGCCTGCTGCCGCGCTATACCGCGCTCAAGAACCAGGGCAGCGGCTTCGTGCTGCGCCCGCTCCGCGGGGTCAAGGCTAGTCGAAGCGTCGTGGTGCTGGTCCGTCCCGAGGTCGCGGCGCGGACCACCATCCAGCAGGTGCTCGCCATGCTCAAGGCGGAAGCGCGGGCCGTGGCCGAAGCTTCCGAGCTGCGTGACGCGGCTCACAGCAACTGAATCCGGATTCTGAATCGCCTATCAAAAGTCCACTAGGTGAGACAAACGTCCACCATTTGGGCGAAATATTCCCGGATTTACGCTTAATGAGCCGGGCCGGATCGTGGCGGCCGCTGACGGGGCCCTAGACTTTGGACCATGAGCCAGGACACCGAGACAGCGACAGACACCAAGCCGGACATCAAGCCCCGCAGCCGGGTCGTTACCGACGGAATCCATGCCGCGCCGGCGCGCGGCATGTTCCGCGCGGTCGGCATGGGCGACGACGACTTCGCCAAGCCCCAGGTCGGCGTGGCGAGCTCATGGAACGAGATCACCCCCTGCAACCTGTCCCTGAACCGGCTGGCCCAGGGCGCCAAGGAAGGCGTTTTCGCCGGCGGCGGCTTCCCGATGCAGTTCGGCACCATCTCCGTATCCGACGGCATTTCGATGGGCCACGAGGGCATGCACTTCTCCCTGGTGTCGCGCGAGGT
>NZ_JBFRFD010000137.1:0-7614 GCF_052114645.1 Arthrobacter sp. 2YAF22_2 | reverse complement strand
GGAGTACGGTGCCCGCAGACCTGGACGTGGCCAGCGGCGCGTGAGTGGCCGTGACCGCGCGCGGCCTGCAGAAGTCCGCCGGTCAGGCAGGCCGGGGAGCGCCTATTTCGCGGTTCACGGCGGGCATGATTTCGGTGGCCAGCAGTTCGATGGAGCGCACGGTCTCGGCAAACGACAGGCCGCCGAGCCCGATCTGGGCCATGTACCGACTGTTGCCGAGAGTTGCGTGGATCTCCAGCAGCTTCTCGGTGATCTGCTGGGGGCTTCCCACCAAGAGGCCGCCGCCCGGCTCAGTCCATTCGTCGAAGGTGGAGCGCGGGAAGTGATCAAGCGGGCGCGGCATGTTCTGCTCGAAGTATCCGCGGTAGTGCGGGTAGAAGGTGTCGCGGGCCTGTTGCGAGGTGGGCGCCGCGTAGAAGTGGCCGCCGACCCCCACCGGCAGTCCGGCGGCGTCGTGGCCGGCGTCGGCGGCGCTCTGGCGGTAGAGCTCCACGAGGCGCTGGAACCGTGCGGGCCCGGACAGCAGTGCGACGAACAACGGCAGGCCCAACCGCCCCGCCCGGGCGAAGCTCGCCGGCGTCCCGCCGACGCCTACCCAGACGGGCAGTTTGTCCTGCACCGGCCGGGGGACGATGTCCAGCCCGGCCAGGCTCTGGGTCAGGCGGCCCTGCCAGTCCACGACGGCGTGGTCGCGCAGTTCCAGCAGCATCCGCAGCTTCTCATCGAAGAGGGCATCGTAGTCCTCCAGCTTGTGGCCGAAGAGCGGGTAGGACTCGACGAAGGCACCCCGCCCCACGATGATTTCGGCGCGCCCGTCGGAGATCAGGTCCAGCGTGGCAAACTGCTCGAAGAGGCGCACTGGGTCCTGCGTGGAGAGCACCGTGACGGCGGTGCCTAGGCGTAGGTTCTTGGTCTCCCGGGCGATCGCGGCCAGGACGATTTCCGGGGCCGAGAGGGCAAAGTCCCGTCGGTGGTGCTCCCCCAGCCCGAGGAAGCTCAGGCCCGCCTGATCGGCCAGTTTCGCCAGCTCGATGATCTCCTTCAACCGCTGCTGCGGGGAGAACGCACTGCCGGTGCTGATGTTGCGGGTAAGTTCGCCAAAGGTAAAAATGCCAAAGTCCATACTTCATTGAACATTCAAGTATCGAGTTTCATTCCGCCGCGGATCGGTGGTCCCAAGTCCGTGGACCTGTCGGCCCGTGGCGCCCCACTCGACGGTTCCCTGCCCACTCGCCGCTTGGAACCGTCGAGCGGGCAGGGAACCGTCGAAACGGTGGCCGGATAGAGAGCGCCTGCCGCAAGCCCCGCCCGCGGGACAGGCCTGAGAGAATGGCGTCATGGAACTCGCACTCGGATTGCTGGTTCTCGTGGCCGTCGTCTGTGCCGGCAGCGCCGTGGGCCGGAAACTCAACATTTCCGTCCCACTGCTGCTCGTCCTAATCGGCGTCGCGGGATCGTTCCTACCCTTTGTCCCGCCCGTGGATTTGAACCCGGAGCTGGTCCTGGTAGGGCTGCTGCCGCCGCTGCTCTACGCCGCCGCCCTGCGGACCTCGCTCTTCGACTTCCGCTCCAACCGACGTGCGATCTCGCTGCTCTCGGTGGGCTACGTCATCTTCGGAACGCTCGCGGTAGGCTTCGTCGTCTGGTGGCTGTTCCCGGAAATCCCGCTCGCCGCCGCGATCGCCCTGGGCGCCGTCGTGGCCCCGCCGGACGCTGTTGCTGCGACCGCCATTGCCCGGAAAGTGGGCATGCCCCGCCGGATCGTCACCATCCTGGAGGGTGAGTCCCTGGTCAACGACGCCACCGCCCTGGTCTGCCTCCGCGCCGCCATCGCCGCGTTGGCCGGTTCCGTGTCCGCGGCCGGGATCGCCGGCGGGTTCCTGCTCGCGGCCGGCGGCGGCCTGGTGGTGGGCCTGGCCGCCGCGTACGTGCTGACCGCGCTCCGGAAGCGGATCCGGAACGTCGCGATCAACACCTCGACGTCGCTGGTGGCACCGTTCGTCGCCTACCTCCCGGCCGAGGCGATCCACGCCTCGGGTGTCCTCGCCGTCGTCGTCGCCGGGCTGGTGATGGGCACCAAGGCGCCGTCCATGCCCAACGGCGCCGCCCGGCTGAGCCAGCGCAGCAACTGGAACACCGTACAGTTCCTGCTGGAGAACTCCGTGTTCCTGTTGATCGGGCTGCAGGTCCGCACCATCATCAACGGCGTCCAGGATGATTCGCTAGGCGCCGGCCGGATCTGGGCCGGCTGCGCGGTGATCCTGCTGGCCGTGCTACTGCTGCGGCCGGTGTGGGTGTTCCCTGCAACGTACCTGCCCCGGCTGATCCCGGCCGTGCAGCGGAACGATCCGGCGCCGCCGTGGCAGTTCGCCGCCATCGTGTCCTGGGCCGGAATGCGGGGCGTGGTGACCCTCGCGGCGGTGCTGGTGCTGCCGGTGGGCCTGGAGCATCGACCGGTGTTGATCCTGGCCGCATTGGTGGTGGTCGGCGGGACACTGACGCTGCAGGGTTTCACCTTGCCGTCGCTGGTCCGTTGGCTCCGGTTGCAGGGCCCGGACCAGCGCGAGGACGCCCTGAACCAGGCGTCCCTGATGCAGCTGGCGACCGCCGCCGGGGTGCAGCGGCTGCAGGAACTGCGCACCGACAACGACCCGCCGGAGGTCGTGGCGATGCTCAAGCGGCGCACCCAGGAGCGCGGACTGGCCGCCTGGGAGCGGCTCGGCCGGCCGACGGCGGAGGCCGCGACCCCCAGCCAGCGCTACGCCCAGCTCCGACTGGCCATGCTGGACGCGGAACGGGCCAAGGTGCTGGAGCTGCGCCGCGGCGGCGTATATGCCCACGAGGTCCTGAGCGAGGTCTTGGACCGGCTGGACGTTGAAGAGTCCATGCTGGACATCTCGCTGGAGGAGCTGGACGCCACCGGCGAGGGCGGCGGGGAAGGGATCGCGACGCCGGGCGGGGTGTGTGGCCACCTCGAGTCCGCGCCGGACCCGGAGGTCCCGCGCGAACCCTTCTGCGGGGACTGCCGCCGGGAAGGCACGACGCCGGTCCACCTCAGGATGTGCCTGGCGTGCGGGAATGTGGGCTGCTGCGATTCCTCGCCCGGGACACACGCCTCCAGGCACTTCGAGGCGACCGGCCACCCGGTGATGCGGAGCGTCGAGCCCGGCGAGGATTGGCGCTGGTGCTACGAGGACGACCTGCTGGGGTGATGCCAAGGGCCGCTGCCGCGCGTACCCTCGGTTTGTGGACATTGTTGAGTTCCTGTCCGAGCGCATTTCCGAGGACGAGGCCGCCGCCCGGACCCTGCTCAGCGACCGGACCGTCTCCAAGTCGGGCGAATGGTACGAACAGCGCCTGCTGCTCGAATGCGAGGCCAAGCGGAGGCTGATCGGCGTCGTCGAAGCGGCCCGGCAGTCCGCACTGACTGCCATGGTCAGCGACTCCCTCGGGGAGTCGCACTGGGCGCCGCGGTCGCTGGACTGGATGGAGCGCTCGCTGCAGGCCTTGGCGTTGCCCTATTTCGACCACCCGGACTTCGAGCAGGGCTGGCTGCGTCCCTGACCGGGCCGGCCCTGAAATATCCTCGGCCGGAACGCTGTTGGGCCCGGTATGACAACAATCGGAATCATCGGTGCAGGACGTATTGGCAGCCAAGTGGCCCGGAAGGCGGTCCAAGTCGGCTACGACGTCGTGATCAGCAACTCGCGGGGGCCGGAAACGCTGGCGGAACTGGTCGCGGAATTGGGGCCGCACGCCCGCGCGGCCACCGCGGCCGAGGCCGCAGCGGCCGGCGATTTCGCCGTCGTCACCGTCCCGCTGAAAAACATCAAAGACATCCCGGCCGAGCCGCTGGCGGGCAAGATCGTGATTGACACGAACAACTACTACTGGGAGCGCGACGGGCGGATCCCGGCGCTGGACAACGGCGAGACCACCACCTCGGGGCTGCTGCAGGAGCACCTGCCAAAATCCAAAGTTGCCAAGGGCTTCAACCACATCATGTATCACGACATCACCACCGATGGCGCCCCCACCGGCACGGAAAACCGCCGCGCACTGGCCACGGCAAGCGATTTCCCGGAGGCGGCAGAGCTGGTCACGAAGCTCTACGACGAGTTTGGCTTCGATACGGTCAACGCCGGCCCGCTGTCCGAGAGCTGGCGCGCGGAACGTGACCGCCCCGCCTACATTGCACGCCAGAATGCCGCCGAACTGCAGGAGAACCTGGCCAAGGCGCCCCGCACCATCTGAGCACCTGATCGACGCGCCGAGTGGGCAGTTCACGGCAGTGTTCGCGTCGGACACTGCCGCGGACTGCCACCTCGAGTGCAGCCCAGTCCCTACCCGGGCGCTCCGGCCAGGGCCGGCGCACCCTTGGCTGACCAGACGCTGACCAGCAGCCACACGGACCACACCAGGATCAGGACGATCCCCGCCAGCGTCGGGATGGTGTTCGCCGGGGAGAAGCCCTCGGAGCCGATGATCCAGCCCTGGACGAGGTACGCCAGGCCGGCGAGCGCCATGAGACAGCCGATCACCCGGGGTACCCGGGCCGCGCGGACCACCACGGCGCCGGTCAGGAGCAGGGCCGCGCCCAGCAGGAAGCTTTGGTAGCTGCGCATGCCCCACTCCAGCCACCGGATGCCCTCGGCGGTAGCAAACCGGGCGCCCTTCTCCGGTTCCGCGGCGGCAGCCCAGGCGTCCACCGCATGTTTGAGGGCAACTCCGTCGACGGCCTGAAGCACTGCGTACAGTGCCAGCGCGGCGACGGCGGCGACGGCGGCCGCGGCAAACCGGGCCGTCCAGGCCAGGGTCCCGTCCGCAGCCTTGTCCGCGGCTCCGTCCGCCGCTTTCAGTGCTGCCAACAGGACCAGCAGCCCGGAGATCAGCAGTGCCATGCCGACGAACTGTCCCAGGTGGACCACGGTCCAGATGCTGCTGCGGGCGTACTCGGCAAACGTGGCCGTGTGGTCATTCGCGTTGGCCGAATCCGCGTGGAACAACCCGGCGACCACAGCTACGACGAACCCGGCGAAGGCCAAGCCGGCGGCCAGGCGCAACTGTGCACGGAGAGCTGGCGGCCGCCCCGCAGCGGCCGACTCCACCGCCCGCGGATCCGGACCGCTTTCGGTTCCGAGCTTCCTCATGGACACCACCCGCTTCGCGCCGACGCCAAGGTGCGCCGTGTGCGCTCCTGCCCCACATATATGCCTAAGCGCAGGCTACGCCGGTTGCGGCCGAGGGACCACAGGATGTTGCGGCTGCAAAGGCCCAATGCCGTCGGCCCCAATGTCGTGCGACGCTTGGTTCATGGATCTCGAGGTGTCGCCCGCGCTCACGATCCCCTCGTCCGAACTGGGCTGGCGGTTCTCGCGGTCATCCGGGCCCGGCGGTCAACACGTCAACACCACGGACAGCCGCGTCGAGCTCTCGTGGAACGTCGAAGGCTCGGCAGCCTTGTCGGAGGGCCAGCGGCTGATACTCCTCACGCGCCTCGGCCGGCGCCTGATTGCCGGGGTGCTCACCGTGACCTCGTCCGAGCAGCGCTCCCAGCTGCGCAACCGAGACATCGCCCTGGCCAAGCTCGCCGAGCTCGTGGCCGAGTCTCTTGCCCCCGAGCCGGCCCGCCGCCGGGCGACCAAACCCACCCGGGGCTCGAGCCGCCGGCACCGCGTCGCTAAGGAACAGCGGGCGGCGACCAAACGGCAGCGCAGGCGGCCGGCTGCCGAGTAACGAGGCTCGTCTAGACCCGCGCCCAAAGCCGCCGCCACCAGGGTGGCTTTGACTCCGGTGCGGGCGGGACCGCACCGTCCGACTCGGCGCCCCGGCGTTCGCGCCAGCGGGCCACCTCGGCGTCGACGTCACGGGTCTTGGTAATGACCGGCGGTCCGCCTTGGAGTTGCCGTCGGGCGTCGATCACGCGGGCATTGAAGTCCGCCAGGATGTCCCGCACCTGCTGCTCCGAGAACTGGGTATCAAGGCGGCCATCGAGATCGGCGTCTTCGGTGCGGAGCAGGATCGCCGTCGGGCCGAGGCCGGTAATGTTCTCGCGCTGCAGCAGTCCTTTCACCCACCAGTCCGGGTCATAGACCTCGCCGAGCCCGGGGATGGGCTTGCCGGCGTACTTCAGGTTGTCGAACTTTCCTTGGGCCATGGCATCGCGGACGAGGTATTCGGCCTTGGCGGCGTCGTCTACCCGGGCGCGCCTTTGCCGGAGTTCCTCCTCCGCGGCGCTGAGCTGGTCATTCTCCTGGACCGTGCTGCCGCTGGCCCGGATGGAGCGCAACTCGGACGCCCGTTCCACCCGGCGCCGGAACGCCGAGCCTCCCCCGCTGCTCATCAGCTACCACCCTTCCGCTGCCGGAGCCTCCACCCTGTCTTCCAGTATGCGCAGCATCCGGACAGCGGCAACAGGGGCGGGCGCATCGAGACCGGAAGCTAACACTCGCGTAACGCGTTGTTAACCCGCCCGTGCGAGTCTGGAGACCTTCGATAAACACAGCGTTAGTGCCAGCATCCGCAAATCCTGAGGAGCCACAACCGTGAACAGTCAAGATTTCGGTCCGTCCGGAAGCCCCCAGCCCGCCAACGCTGGAGAGTCATCTCTGGACATGAGCAGCACGCACGTCACGCATGTGCGGGAGGACGTGGCCATGGCCGGTCGCTGCGGCAACGTCCACCTGCCCAGCGGACGCACCTGCACCCTGCCCGTGCGCCATCCGGGTGCATGCAACTTCGTCGGACCGGCCGAAGCGGAGAGCGTCGCGGTTCACTAGGGCCCTCGCCACCGCGTCGAGAGGACAGTTCGCGGCGGTGTTTGGCGAAGAAACTGCGGCGACCTGCCATCTCGTGGGCTATCAGTCCTCGTCGACGCAGAGGATGAAGCCGGGGAATACATGCCGTCCGGGGCGACCGGCCACGACGTCGACGGCGCGGCGGAGCTCCCGAACTTGATCCACTCTCATCTGCAGCGGCGGTTCGTCAGGCTGGTAGGTGGTGTAGATCGGGTAGTCGGCGCCGGGCTCCCCGGACATCTCGATGTGGCAGCCCAGGACATGGGTGACGGGGTGCGTGGCGCAGAACCCGACAATCCGATCGACAGTGCGGACAAACGCCGGCCAGTCGTGGATGTAGAGGCGGCCGGGGTAAACAGTGTCTCCGGTGAGCAGGATTCCGGTGTAGGCGTCATAGAACGTGACAGCGTCCCTGTGATGGCCCGGGCTCGGCCAGCACTCCAGGACCCGTCCGCCCAGGTCCACCGGGGCCGCCTGCACCTCGTCGGCGACGCCGGCGGCAGCACCGCCGTCGTCGTCGCTGAAGCCGAAAAACTCCCACGCGCTACGCCGCCCGGCGTCCACCAGCAGAGTGTCCGGCTGGCCTGCAAACTGGGCATCCCCTGCAACATGGTCGCCGTGCGGATGCGTGTGCAGGACCAGCAGCCCATAACCGTCCCGGGGATGCTCGGCCAACCACGCGTCAATCAGCCCGTCCACCACGCGCCGCAGCGGGAAGAACTCCGCGGACGCCGTGGCGCCGGTGTCGATCAGCACCGCCCGGGTGTTGCCGAACAGCAGGAACATGAACGGTGCCTCGTAGTTGACCGCCATGTTC
>NZ_JBFRFD010000136.1:0-7626 GCF_052114645.1 Arthrobacter sp. 2YAF22_2 | reverse complement strand
CGGCACCGCAGGGGTGCCCGGCCACAATACCCTGCTGGCCGCGGTGGAAAGCGCCTCCAGTGCGACTGCTCCCACCGTTTTGCAAACCCTGGCCGTGGTGGCCGGCGTCGCGGCGGTGATGGTCCTGCTGCCCCGGCTCAGCAAGGCCATCCCGGCGAGCTTGGCAGCCGTGCTGCTCGCCACCGTGGCCGCCGAACTCTTGGATCTGCAGATCCCGCGGATTGGGGCGCTGCCGCACTCCCTCCCCGCCCCGGCGCTGCCGTCGCTGGACCCGTCGGCGCTGGGCGGCCTGCTGATGCCCGCGGTGTCCGTCGCCACGCTTGCGGCGATCGAGTCCCTGCTATCGGCCAGGGTGGCCGCCGGCATGGCCGGCCCCGACGGCCGGCCCACCGGAAGGTACAACCCGGACCGCGAACTCACCGGCCAGGGGCTGGCCTCGGTGGCGGCGGGGTTCTTCGGCGGCATGCCGGCCACGGGCGCGATCGCACGGACCGCCGTCAACGTCCGCTCCGGAGCCAGGACCCGGATCGCGGCGATCGTCCACGCCCTAGTGTTGCTGGCCATTATTTATCTGGCGGCGGGGCTGGTGGGCAGGATCCCGCTGGCGGTGCTGGCCGGAATCCTGATGGTCACGGCCACCCGCATGGTCTCCCGGCAGACCGTGGCGGCGGTGCTGCGCTCCACCCGGGCCGATGCATTCGTCTTTGTTCTGACGGCGCTGATCACCGTGGCGTTCGACCTGATCGTGGCGATCGAAATCGGGCTGGTCGCGGCGGCGCTCTTCACGCTGCGCAAGTTCGCCTCGCTCAGCGGGGTCCAGCGCGAAGACATCCCCGGGCCGGCGGCGCCGGGCGACGGCCACATCGCCATCTTCCGACTGGACGGCGCCATGTTCTTTGGTGCCGCGGAACGGGTTTTGCAGGAGATCAGCCAGGTCAAAGACATCCAGGTCGCGATCATCCGGCTCTCGCAAGTCCGGATGCTCGACGCGACCGGTGCGCACACCCTGGTCGAAGTCATCTCCGCACTGGAGCTGCGCGGCGTCACGGTGCTGCTCAAGGGCGTCCAGCCGCAACACCTGGACCTCGTGACCAACGTGGGCGTGATCCGCTCACTGCGGCACCACAAGCACTTGTTCGGCAGTCTGTCCGAGGCCGTGGAACATGCCCGGAGCCACGTGGCGCGGAACGCCGCCGCTAACGCTTGAAGTTTTTCCGGATCGTTTGGCCGCGGACCACAATCCCGGCGATGTGCAGGACGAGTCCGAGACCGATGACGGCCAGGGATGCGACGGCCAGGCCCTGGTTGCCGGTGTTGTTGCCGACCAGGTTCAGGATGATACCGGCGGCGATCAGGCCCATGGCGCTGAAGACGAGCACCTTGTAGGTGGTCGGCGCGGTGGCCCAGAATTCGTTCAGCACTGTGCCATTCTACGTGGCGCAGCGCTGCCTCTTTACGCGGGCCGGCCCGGGACCGGCTCATGGCCGGCTACAGGGCGGGCTGCACCCCGAAGGCCACGGCTAGTTTCATGATCTTCTCGGCGCGGCCCAGGCGCGGCAGGTCGGAGCCGTCGCGGATGACGCGGCCGTTCGCCTCGAAGTCGGCCATGAAGTCGGTGGCCCAGGCGACGTCGGAGGGCGTGGGGCTGATGACTTCGTTGATGATGTGGGTCTGGTCAATCTGGAGGCAGAGCTTGCCGGTCATGCCCATCATCACCGTGATGCCGGTCTGTTCGCGCAGGATCGGGTGGTTGGTGCCGACCGTGGGTCCGTCGATGGGACCAGGCAGGTTGCCGACCCGGCTGGCGACAACGAGCTTCGCGCGCGGGTAGGCCATCGCTTCCGGAGTGGCGGCCATGCCGGTGTCGCGGCGGAAGTCACCGGAGCCGAAGGCCAGCCGGTAGGCGCCCTGGGCCTTGGCGATGTGGTTGGCTTCCTCGATGCCGACCGCGGACTCGACCAGCGCGATGACCGGGACCTTGCCGTCCATGCGGTGGAAGCTCTCGGTGACCTGGTCCGCGGACTCGGTCTTGGCGAGCATCACGCCGAGCAGTCCCGGCGTGCCGCGGAGCCCGGCGAGGTCATCGGCCCAGAAGGGGCTGGTGGCGTCATTGATCCGGACCCAGGCGTTGCCGCCGGCGGTCAGCCAGTCCACGACGTGCTCGCGGGCTGCATCCTTCTGCGACGGGTCCACCGCGTCCTCGATGTCCAGGATGATGGCGTCGGCACGGGACTCCGCGGACTGTGCAAAGAGCTCCGGCTTCATGGCGTTGACCAGCAGCCAGGAGCGGGCAATTTCGGCCGGGATGTTGCGCTGGGGCCGGACAATCCCGGCGGTGGTGGTAGAGGTCATGCCTCTACGCTAGCCGTCCGGGGGCGCCCGCCGCCAAGTGATACCCCTAATTGGGGCGACCAATACGACCAAAATCACTTCCGGCCCTCCCCAACTGGCTCGCATTAGGTGTCGTTTTCAGCCCTCAAAACGACAACAAGTGCGAGCCAGTTGGGCCGGCACGACGGCGGGCGGGGGCTACGGGATGTTGCTGCCCCGGGCCGTGATCCAGAGCCGGTACCACTCGGCCCGGGTCATGGCCGCCGCGACGCCGGCGGCGCCGGCGCATGCCCGGATCCGTTCCGGCTTGGCGGTGCCGATCACGGGGGCGATCCCGGCCGGGTGCTTCATCAGCCAGCCCAGCAGGACCGCTTCACCGGTGGTGTCCTTCTTCACGGCCAGCTCGGCCACGAGTGCGGCGGTGGCCTCCTCCGCTGCACTCTGGGTGGCGGACGGCGCGCCCGTGTACAGACCCCGCGACAGTGCCCCGTAGGCCTGCAGTGCGATCCCGTGCCGGACGCAGTGCTCCACAGTGCCGTGCGGGAAGCTGTAGTCCGCGCCCTCGGCGTGGTTGACCAGCACCGTGCTCTCCAGCCAGGCCCGCGCGGACAGGCTCATTTCCAGCTGGTTGGCCACCACGGGCGTGTCCAGCCGGTCCTGCAGCAACTCGATCTGCGGGGCCGACATGTTGGAGACGCCAAGTGCCCGGACTTTGCCCTCGGCCATCAGCTGCCCGACGGCGGCGGCCACCTCGGCCGGGTCCAGCAGCGGGTCCGGCCGGTGCAGCATTAGTACGTCGACGTAGTCAGTTTTCAACCGGGCGAGGCTGGCGTTGACGCGCTCCAGGATGCCGTCCCGGCTCAGGTCGTAGAACGCGTCCAGGCCCTGCTCGCCCAGCCGGATGCCGCACTTGGTCTGCAGCCGGATCCGCTCCCGCAGGCCGGGGCTCTGTGCCAGCACCTCGCCAAACACCGCCTCGGCCTTGCCGTTGCGGTAGATGTCAGCATGGTCGAAGAGCGTGATGCCCGCATCCAGTGCGGCGTCGACGGCGGCAGCCGCCTCGTCCACATGCGCGGACGAGTACGGCTCCGCCGACCAGCTGCCGCCCAGCCCCATGCAGCCATAAATGAGCTCCTGGGCCGACCGCCCGGACAGCCCGGGCGACCCGGCGGCGGGCTGCCCGGACAGGGAACTCACCGGAGCCAGACGGTGGTGTTGCCGGGGAGCAGCTTCCCGTCCAGCGGGCCGCTGCTGATCAGCACCTCACCGGCGGGCAGCTCGACGGCGTCGTCCCCGAAGTTGGTCACGGACTGCCAGCCGCCGTGGCGGCGGAAGTGCAGCACGTTGGCGTGGCCTGTTTCCAGCCATTCCAGCTCTTCGGAGGTTTGCAGTTCGCGGCGCAGTTTCAGGGCCTTCCGGTAAAACTCCAAGGTGGAGCCCTCGGTGCCGTCCTGGGCCGCGACGGCGTAGCGGCCGAACCACGCCGGTTGCGGCAGGTGGGCGCCGCCGTCGCCGAAGCCGAACGAGGCTCCATCCGTGGCCCACGGGAGCGGTACCCGGCAGCCGTCGCGTCCGATTTCCACGCCTTTGTTGCGGAAGAAGGTGGGGTCCTGGCGGTCGGCATCCGGGATCCCGGCCACCTCCTGCAGGCCCAGTTCCTCGCCCTGGTACAGGTAGGCGGAGCCGGGCAGCGCCAGCATCAGCAGGGTCGCGGCGCGGGCACGGCGCAGGYCGAGTTCCACGTCGAGCTCTTCGGCCGGGGCCCCGGCCAGCAGCCATCCCTTGCCGTCCTGGCCCTTGGCGTGCCGGCCGCCGCCCTTGGGCAGGCCGTAGCGGGTGGCGTGCCGGACGACGTCGTGGTTGGAGAAGACCCAGGTGGAGGAGGCGCCGGACTCGGTCGCTTCGGCGAGGTTGCGGGTGATGATCTCGCGGAACTCGTCGGCGTCGAAGTCGGCCTGCAGCAGGTCGAAGTTGAACGCCTGGCCCAGACCCGCCGGGCTGGCATAGCGGGCSCGGCGGCTGGCGTGCACCCAGGCTTCGGCCACGGCGGTGCGCGGCGGGTTGTACTCGTTGAACACCTCGCGCCATTCAACGTAGATCTCGTGGACCTCGTCGCGGTCCCAGAAGGGGTGCGAGCCGTCATCAAAGCCGTCGGCGCCGTCGCTGGCTCCGCCCAGCTCCAGTCGGGACAGCAGCGGCTCGGTCAGGTCCTTGGTCAGGGCGTGCGCCACGTCGACGCGGAAGCCGTCCACGCCGCGGTCGGACCAGAAACGCAGGGTCTTGAGGAAGTCGTCGCGGATCTCGCGGTTGGACCAGTTCAGATCCGGCTGCTCCTTGGCGAAGATGTGCATGTACCACTGGCCGGGGGTGCCGTCCGGCTCGGTGATGCGCTCCCAGGCCGGGCCGCCGAACACGGATTCCCAGTCCGACGGCGGGATCTCGCCGTGCTCGCCCTGGCCGTCCCGGAAGATGTAGCGTTCCCGCGCGTCCGAGCCCCGCGGTGAGGCGAGTGCTTCCTGGAACCAGACGTGGCGGTCGGAGGAGTGGTTCGGCACGATGTCGGCGATCAGTTTGATGCCTGCGGCGTGCAACGCGGCGGACATCTCGTCGAAGTCGGCCAGGGTGCCCAGCTTCGGGTCGACGTCACGGTAGTCGTCGACGTCGTAGCCGCCGTCGGCGAGCGCCGACGGATAGAACGGGGAGAGCCAGACGGCGTCGATCCCGAGGTTCTTCAGGTACGGGACCTTGGCGGTGATGCCTCTGATGTCGCCGAGGCCGTCACCGTTCGAGTCGGAGAAGCTGCGCGGGTAGATCTGGTACACGGCGGCCTGGCGCCACCAATTGGGGTCGGCGGCGAGGTCGGAACCGGGCAGGGTTGCCAGCGTGGCGGTGTTCGACAAGGGGAATCCTTTGGGCGGGGGCGGTGTCTGAGTCAGGTATCGCATGTCATACAATTTAGATAGAAGCTAAATCTATTGCCGGAACAATTATGGGTCGGCATTCACGGGGAGGTCAAGATTCCGAAGCCGCAGGGAGCCGCCACGCCCCCACTGCTGCGCCGGGTGAACGCGCAGGCAGTGCTCGCCGCCATCCGCGGCGCCGAGGTGGCCACCGGCACGGAGCTGATGGCAGGGACCGGGCTCACCCGGGCTTCGGTGATAGCCGTCTGCGAGGACCTGATCCGGCGCGGCTGGATCCGTGAACTCGACGCACCGGGGAAGAATCCCCCGTCTGCCGGCAGCGCGCAGAAGGGCCGGCCGGCCCGGCGCTTTGAACTCAAGGACCGCGCCGGCGTGGTCCTGGGCCTCGACATCGGCGCCGCCACCACGACCGCCGTCGTCGCCGATCTCCGGGGCAGGGTCATCGGCCGCGCAGGCGCCAGCTTCCGCGCGGCCGACATCCCGGCCAGTGAGCGGATCACCGTGGTGGACCGGGCGTGTCGGCAGGCGCTGGCGGCGGCGGGCGAAAACCCTGGCACGGTCCTGGCCGTGGGTGCTGGCATCGCCGCCCCGGTGGACCGTGACGGCAACGTGCTGTCCGCCCAGCACTTTTGGAGCCTGTTCGACGTCGGGCTCCGCTCGGCACTGGCGGAGCTCCACGGCTGGCGGGTGCTGTTGGAAAACGACGCGAACCTGGCCGCGCTCGGGGAACGCTGGCGCGGGTCCGGCGGCGGCGTCGACGACCTCGTCGTGCTGCTGGCCGGTGAGCGCCTCGGTGCGGGAGTGCTGGAGTCCGGCCGGCTGCTGCACGGCCACGGCGGCGGGGCCGGCGAAATGGGCTTCCTGGGCATGGTCGCGGGCGTCGGCTCCAGCGACGGGATCGCGAGCCTGGCCCGGCAGTGGCAGGGCGCGGACGGCGGTCCGACTGCCGGCGGCCAAGCGAGCGCCCGGCGCGTATTTACGGACGCGGCGGCCGGGGACACCGCCGCCCTCGCGATCCTGGATCGGCTTTCGGAGCGGATGGCCCGGGTCATAGCCGCGATCGCCAGCCTGATCAACCCGGAACTGGTGGTAATCGGCGGCGCCGTCGCCGATTCGGCTGGCGCGCTCCTGCCCGGGATCACCGCCGCGCTGCCGCGCTTCACCGCCACTCCCCCGAGGGTCACAGTCTCGCCGCTGGGAGACGCGATCGTCACCGTGGGCGCCGTCCGGCACGCCCTGGACTTCGTCGAGGCGAATGCCCTGGAACTGGAGCTGACCGCGCCGGCGTAGCAACGCCCGACGCCGGCGGGCCCTCGGGGCGGCGGGCCCCCGCGCCGTCGGGCCCCCGGGGCCAGGGCCCCGCGGTCGCGCCCCGGATATCACTCCGGCATGATCATGGTGCGCAGGTCCTGTTGACGCAGCACCCGGTCCGCCACTTCGGGGTCCGTATCCGGTTCGTTGCGGGCCTCCACAACTTCCTGCCGTGCCGCGTCGAGGGCAATGGTCTGCACGGCAATGGCCAGTTCCCGCCCGCGTTTGCGTTTCTCGTCCACGCTCTCGTTCGGCAGGCTCCCGCCCAGCAAGTCGGAACGCAGCCGGGTCATCTTCTCCTTGACCAAGGCCACCTTTTCCGGCGGCAGTTCCTTCATGAACTCGGTGTCCTTCAGCGCTGCGATGGCGGCTTCCTGGGCCCTGGAGGCCAATATCCGGGCGGCGTCCCGCTCCTCCGATCCGTCCCCGGACGCATGCAGGACCCGCATCAACCACGGCAGCGTCAGGCCCGGCAGCACGAGGGTGGCAAGCAGGACGGCGCAGGCAGTCACCAGCATTTCGCTGCGGCCCGGGATCGGGGCGCCGTCGGCCAGGGTGACCGGCAGTGCCAGCGCCAGCGCCAGCGTGGCCAGGCCGCGCATCCCGCACCAGGTCAGAATCAGCACTTCCTTGGCGGACGTGGGGCGCAGGACGTTCTTCTGGCTCCGCGCCATGCCGGACATCATGGCCAGCCAGCCGAACCGCACGGCGAACACGAGCACGCAGACGACTCCGGCCGTCCCGGCCATGCCAAGAACGGCGGCGCCTTCGTCCCGGATGACCTGCCGGATCTCGAGGCCCACGAGCCCGAAGGCCAGCCCGGTCACGAGCAACTCCACCACGTCCCAGAAGGCGGTACGGGTGACTCTCTCGGCGGCATCCTGGGGCCTGGAGTGCCGCTTCATCTCCAGGGCCGTCACGACGACGGCGATCACCCCGGAGGCGTGCAACTCTTCGGCAAGGATATAGACGGCAAACGGGACCACCAGGGTGACGGCGCTGCGGGCCACCATCGACTGCACCAGCCGCGTGATCAGCCCGGTGAGCCAGCCCATCGCGATCC
>NZ_JBFRFD010000135.1:0-7632 GCF_052114645.1 Arthrobacter sp. 2YAF22_2 | reverse complement strand
GGTATATGTTGAGGGCATGAACGAGTCCGAAGCCTCCGTCGCGGCCCCCCTGGACGACGCCCCGACCCCTCAGCACGGCTACTCCGCCAACAAGGACGCCTACCTCAAGCGGCTCAAGCGGATCGAAGGGCAGGTCCGCGGCATTGCCCGGATGGTCGATGAGGACAAGTACTGCATCGACATCCTCACCCAGGTCGCCGCCGCCACGAAGGCCCTGCACGCCGTCAGCCTCGGGCTGGTCGAAGAACACATCGGCCACTGCGTAATGGGAGCGGCCGCGGAACCCGATCCGGAGCGCCGGGCCGAAGCCATCGACTTCAAAGTCAAGGAGGCGACCGATGCCATCGGCCGCCTGCTGCGCTAGCGGCAACACCACCCACCCCACCAGCGGGCTGATGAACGACTGCCAGTCCCCCACCAAGGAGCAAGCCATGAGCACCGTTTCCACCACCGTCGAGGTATCCGGCATGACCTGCGGACACTGCGTATCCTCCGTCTCCGAAGAGCTTGAGGCACTGGCCGGTGTCGAAAGCGTCGACGTCGACCTCAACGCCGGCGGGATCTCCACCGTGACGATCACCTCCGAGGCCGCACTCTCGCCCGCCGAAATCGGCGAAGCGGTCGCCGAAGCCGGCTACCTGGTGGTTGCCAACGAGGCCTGAGCCTGACTCAGGCGGGCGGGACCACGCGGTGCGGGACCTGGTCTGGCGGGAGTCAATGGGACAGAAATTAGCAGGCAGGACCGAGGGGAAACAACCGTGAGCAACGCGCAACAGCAGGACCAGCCCGGCGGCAGGGTGGTTGAACTCGACATCGAGGGCATGACCTGCGCCTCCTGCGTGGGCCGGGTCGAACGGAAGCTCGGCAAGCTCGACGGCGTGCACGCCCTGGTCAACCTCCCGCTGGAATCCGCACGGGTCACCGTCCCTGCCAACATCACAGACGAGCAGATCACCGCCACGGTGAACTCCGCCGGCTACAAGGCAACGATCCGGACCACCGCGAACCCCGCCGGTGCCGGCGAAGCGGCGGCCGGGAATCCGGCAACAACGCTGAAGACCCGCCTGCTCGCCGCAACCGTCCTCACCATCCCCGTCTTCCTGATCTCGATGTTCCCGGCACTCCAGTTCCCCCACTGGGGCTGGGTGGCCGGCGCCCTGGCGTTGCCGGTGGTCAGCTGGGCGGCCTGGCCGTTCCACCGGGCGGCCGCCGTGAACGCCCGGCACCTGGCGTCCACCATGGACACGCTGGTGTCGATCGGCGTGACGGCGGCCTACGTCTTTTCCGCCTGGCAGTTGCTGGCCGATCCGCTTCTCACCGCGGATCCGGCCATGGAGGCCATGGGTTCCGGGGGCCTGTACTTCGAGGTCGCCGCCGTCGTCACCACCTTCCTGCTGCTGGGCCGCTACCTGGAGGCCAACGCCAAGCAGAAGGCGGGCGACGCGCTCAAGACACTGTTGGACCTGGGCGCCAAGGATGCGACAGTGCTCCGGGACGGACTCGAATTCCAGGTGCCCGCGGACCGGCTCAAAGCCGGCGATGTCGTCGTCGTCCGCCCCGGCGAGAAGATCGCCACCGACGGGGTGATCATTGAGGGTGCCTCCGCCGTGGACGCGTCCCTGGTTACCGGCGAGTCGGTGCCGGTCGAGGTGGGGCCGGGCAGTCCGGTCACGGGTGCCACCATCAACACCTCGGGGCGGCTTCTGGTCCGCGCCACCCGGGTCGGCGCCGACACCACGCTGGCGCAAATGGGCCGGCTGGTCTCCCAGGCACAGTCCGGGAAGGCGCCGATCGCGCGGCTCGCGGACCGGATCAGCGCCGTCTTCGTCCCGGTGGTTCTCGTCCTCGCCGCTGTCACCTTCGGAGCGTGGCTGCTCGCGGCCGGGCCGGTTGTCAGCGCGGCCGAATTACGTGCCGCCTTCACCGCCGCCGTCGCGGTCCTGGTCATTGCCTGCCCGTGCGCCCTGGGCCTGGCCACGCCGGTCGGGCTGCTCGCAGGCACCGGCCGCGGCGCGCAGCTTGGCCTTCTGATCAGGGGTCCCCAGGTGCTCGAGGATACCCGCACAGTGGATACCATCCTGCTGGACAAGACCGGCACCGTCACCACCGGACGCCTTGGCGTCACCGGCACCCGCGCGTTTGCCCCGTTCGCCGAGGACGACGTCCTGCGGTTCGCCGGCGCGGCGGAGGCCGCCTCCGAGCACCCCATCGCCCGTGCCATCGCGGCAGCCGCATTGACCGCGGAGCCAGGGACCGGCGACGGCGCGCGGCTGCCCGCCGTCGCCGGATTCCACTCGGCCCCGGGCGGCGGGGTCCGCGGCGGCGTCGAAGGGCGCCTCGTCGTGGTGGGCCGCGCGGGCTGGCTACAGGAGAACGGTATCGCCGTCACCGATGCGCAGCAGGCGGCCCTCGCGGCCGCCGAGGGGGCGGGGGCCACCGCAATCTGGGTGGCCGTGGACGGAATGCCGGCAGGCATCATCAGCCTGCGCGACAGCGTCAAGCCCGGTTCGGCCGCGGCCATCGCCCGGCTCCGGGAGCTGGGACTGCGGCCCATCCTGCTGACCGGCGACAACGCCGCGGTGGCAGGCCAGGTGGCCACCGCCGTCGGCATCCCGCCGGAGGACGTCTTCGCGGGCGTGCTGCCGGAAGGCAAGGTCGCCGCGGTCCGTGCCCTGCAGGCCGCCGGCGCCACGGTGGCGATGGCCGGCGACGGCGTGAACGACGCCGCGGCACTGGCCCAGGCGGATCTGGGCATCGCGATGGGCTCCGGCACCGACGTTGCCATCGAAGCCGCGGACCTGACCGTGATGGGCGACGGGCTGGGGCAGGTCGGCCAGGCCATCGAGCTCTCCCGCCGCACGCTCGCCACGATCAAGACCAACCTTTTCTGGGCCTTCTTCTACAACGCGGTGGGCATTCCGGTGGCGGCCCTGGGCCTGCTCAATCCGATGATCGCCGGCGCCGCGATGGCGGCGAGCTCGGTGCTGGTGGTGGCGAACTCGCTGCGGCTGCGCAGCTTCGGCAAGTAACCCCCGCCCCGCCCAACTGGCTCGCAGTAGGTGGCGTTTTGGATGCTCAAAACGCCACCTACTGCGAGCTACTTGGGTTGAGGGGCTTAGGGGACGGGCTCGACGTCGTTGGCGTGGTCGAGTTCGGCGCCGAAGCGGGCGGGCCGGCGCAGTTCGTCCCAGCGGACCAGCACCACCCCGCCGACGATCAGGATACCGCCCAGGAGCTGGACGGGGCCCGGCAGCTCGCCGAGGAGCAGCCAGGCCCAGATGACGGCGAAGAGCACCTCGGTGAGCGAGACAAAGGACGCGACCTTGGAGCCCAGTGCCCGCGCTGCCACGATGCCGGAGACGTAGGCGAGCACGGTGGCAAGGAGGACCAGGCCGCCCAGCGCCACCCACCACGGCGTGACCCAGGGACCCAGCCGGGTGTCGGCCGTGCTGGCGGCCATCGGCAGCAACCCGGTGGCCGCGGCCAGCCACATGACGGCCGCGCCCGCCATCAGACCTCCCGAGGCCAGCACGATCGGCGGCAGGGTGTCATTTTCCTTGGCCGTGATGAAGAAATAGATGGCCAGGCAGACGGCGGCCGCGACCCCCCACAGCACGCCGACGACGTCGATCTTGACCGCCCCGGTGAGGTCCAGCACCAGAACCAGGCCGCCGAGCGAGAGCAGCGTTCCGGCAATGGTCAGCGCCTGCGGGCGCCGCCGGCTGGCGGCCCAGAGCCACAGCACGATCATCACCGGGGCGAGGTATTCGAGCAGAAGCGCGACGCCGACAGAGAGCCGCGCGACGGCGTTGAAATAAAACAGCTGGCAGGCGGCGACGCCGATCAGGCCGAACAGCAGGATGGTCAGCCAGTTGTTCCTGAGCTGGTGCCACCGGCCGCGCAACGCGGCAACGGCGGGGACGGCCAGGACCAGCGCGGCGCCGGTAAGCCGTGCGGTCACCGCGGCGCCCGGCGTCCAGCCCGTCTCAAGCAACGCCTTGGCGAAGGAGCCGGAGAGCCCGAACACCGCGGAGGAAAACAGGGCCACCCCCAGGCCGGAGGCGAGGAAGCCGGACGCGCCCGACGCGCCCGGCATGGGCTGTTGGGCAGCGGGGGGTGCGGGACGGGTTGCGGCCGGGGCTCCGGCGGGACGGCGTGCGGCAGACACGGGCAGTCTCCTGTCAGGAGTAAAGTTGGGTGATGGTCATGACAGTACGCCCGGTCGACGTAAGGAGTCAAGATGATATTTGCCCCTGACACTGAGGTTGCGCTGCGTTCGGTGGTCAGCCTGATCAACACGGCCGCCAACGGGGAAGAGCAACTGGCCACCGTCGCGGACCTGGACCGCTTTCTCGCGGCCGAGAACTTCAGCGGCTCGCGGACCCGGGATGCCGCGGAATTGGCCAGCGTGCACCGGCTGCGTGCCCGGCTCGCGGCGCTGTGGCTGGCCGATGAGGACACCGCCGTCGACACCGTCAACCGCCTGCTGCGCGACGCCAAGGCCCTGCCGCAGCTGATGAAGCATGACGGGTGGGACTGGCACCTGCATGCAACCACCCCCGAGGCCCCCCTGGCCGACCGGATGAGTACCGAGGCCGCGATGGGGCTGGTGGACGTGATCCGCAGCAAGGAAATGGACCGGATGCTGGTCTGCGCCGCGGATGATTGCGACGCCGTCGTGCTGGACCTCAGCCGGAACCGTTCGAAACGCTATTGCGACACCGGGAACTGCGCCAACCGCGCGCACGTCGCGGCCTACCGGGCGCGGAAGGCGGCCTCTTAGCGGCGCACCCCGGCCGGCGTCGCCACCTGCTAGCTGATGTCCCCGCCGGCGTCGCGGGTGTCCGCGTCGGGACCCGGCTGCGGGGTGTGGCCGCCGCGGGGCGTCGCCGGCCGCCGGGAGCTCAGGTTGACGCCGGAACCCTTGCCCAGGTGCTCGGCGTTCTCCTTGTAGCTCATCGAGAGCATGGCCGCGAGCACGAGCGTGGCGATGAAGGCAATGCCGGCTGCGGTGAAGGCCAGGTCGTAGYGGGCTTCCTTGTCACTTCCACCGGAGGCGAAGATCAGGACGGCGAAGAAGGCCAGCACTGCCCAGAACGCGGAGAACATCAGCGGTGCCTTGACCGAGGTCCGCAGGCTGCGGCGTTCTCCTGATTTCTGCTCTGCCAAGATGCTTTCCTCCTGCCGCCAGCGCCGATCAGGCGTGGCAGTCGTGATACCGCGGTTGTTCTACGCCGGGTAGAACCTGTCCGTACTAGTTTACGGCCTCCGCGGAAACGCCCCGCCCATCGTGGCGCAGGGTCAGCCCGGCCAGGGCCCAGAGCACGCCGTTGAGGATCGCGCCGCCGCCGGCGACGCCCAGCAGCGCGTGCGGGCCGAGGTCAATGAAAAACGGCAGCACAACCGCAGTGCCCAGGCCGATTACGCCGGAGGCAATCCAGTCTCGCGCCAGGACCGAGCGTTGGCGTGCGGCCACCCCCAGATACAGTTCCGCGACCCCGGCCAGGCCCAGGCCCACGGCGGCCAGGGTGCCGAACACTAGGCTTCCGGTGAGCAGCGCCACCGCGACGCCGGTGCCGGCCAGCACCGCCCCGGCGGCGGCGAGAATCTTGGCGCCGCGCTCACCGTGCGCCAGCCCGGTCTTCCGGACACTCCAGACCAGCGCCACGCCGGTGGCCAGCAGATAAAGGCCGCCCGTCCAGCCCATGCCCGCGACCGGGGGCGCCGCCCAGAACACGGTGACGGCGCCGAACACCAGGGCGACGCCGGCCCGGACCAGCACCGGCCTCCACAGGTCGGTGGCGGCGGGAAGGGTCGAAGCGCGGGGGGCTGCGGGGAGAGTCACCCGACCAGTTTAGTGGGTGCCGGATCCCCGGCCCGCACCGGGCCGCAGCCCCGGCCCTGCGGCCCTTTACCGGGCCCCGAGCAGCATCCACCGGTCCGTGCGCGCCCGCAGCCCCAGTGTCAACGCGCGGGCCAGCATGTAGCCCAGCGAGAAGGCCGCCCAGAGCCAGAACAGTGCCGCGCCGCCGTCGGCGCCCGAGAGCCGGACCCACAGCAGCAGGGGCAAATAGGCGGCGAGATTCACGACGCCGGCAATCGCCAGGTACCGCGCGTCGCCGGCGCCGATCAGCACGCCGTCGAGCACAAAGACGTAGCCCGCGACCGGCTGCCCCGCGGCCAAGACCCACAAGGCGAGCGTAAGGGCGGCCCGGACGCCGCCGTCGTTGGTGAACAGCAGCCCCGCCCACGGCGCCGCGGCGGCCAGCAGGATCCCGGTCAGGACGCCGAAGCCCAGTCCCCAGCGGACCATCGTTCCGGTAAGCTCCCGCGCCGTTGCCGGGTGGGTCGCGCCCAGTTCCTTGCCGATCAGCGCCTGGGCGGCGATCGCGAGGGCATCCAGGGCAAAGGCCAGGAAAGTAAACACGGTCATCGCCAGCTGGTGGGCGGCCAGATTGACCGGCCCCTGGGCGGTGGCCACCAGGACGGTGGCGAGGATCGCGAGCCGCAGGCTCAGCGTGCGCAGCATCAGCCACGACCCCACCCGGGCCAGGGTCCGGACACCGCGCCAGTCCGGAAACAGGGACACGCCGTGGTCTCGGGCGTTGCGCTGCACCATCACGAGATAGACCAGCGCCATGGCCCATTGGGCGATGCTGGTGCCGAGGGCCGATCCGGCGACCGAGAGCTGCAGCCCGTAGACCAGGAAAAGGTTCAGCAGGATATTGACGGTGAAGCCGGCGGCGGACACTGCCAGCGGGGTCCGGGTGTCTTGCAGACCCCGCAGCACTCCGGTCCCGGCGAAGATGAGCAGGGTGGCCACGAGGCCCGGCAAGGACCAGCGGAGGTAGTCCACGGCAAAGGTCCGCACCTCGCCGCGCGCGCCCATCAGGTCCAGCAGAGGTTCGGCCGCGAGGAATCCGGCGGCTGCCAGGACAGTGCCCAGCAGCAGGGCCAGCCACACGCCGTCCCGCCCTGCAGCCAGCGCCTTTGGCAGCTGGCCGTTGCCGATGGCGCGCGCCACGGCGGGAGTTGTGGAATAGGCGAGAAACACCATCAGCCCCACCGCGGTATGCAGCACGGCCGAGGCCAGTCCGACGCCGGCGAGCTGCGCCACGCCCAGGTGCCCGACAATCGCCGAGTCGGCGAGCAGGAAGAGCGGCTCGGCGATCAGCGCCCCAAAGGCCGGGACAGCCAGGCGCAGAATTTCCCGGCGGCGACCGGCCGGGGACGCGAGTGCGGAAGTTGGGGAGGGGGCTGGCACGCGACCACCCTAGCGCTCCTGCAGGCGTCGCACGACTTGCTTTAGTTGACTTTTCAACTGATTTCCGGAAATATATAGGTTGAATTTTCAACTAAACCGTGGCGGCGTGCCCCGCCGCGGCCCACCCAGGACGGGATCCCCCATGAACCAGCCCACACTGACCACCACCGCCCGCACGATCCTCCGCATCGTCACCGGCTTCCTGTTCGCCGCCCACGGCTGGCAGAAGTTCAACGAGTGGACCATTGCCGGCACCCAGGCCTCCTTCGCGCAGATGGGCGTTCCGGCGGCCAACTTCACCGCACCGGTCATTGCCACGCTGGAACTCGTCGGCGGCGTCGCCCTGATCCTCGGCGTGCTGACCCGCC
>NZ_JBFRFD010000134.1:0-7648 GCF_052114645.1 Arthrobacter sp. 2YAF22_2 | reverse complement strand
ACCTGCAGGGCGTGCACGCCGCGGAGCGCACGACCGGTCGCGAGGCGCAGCAGGAAAGCCGGGAGCAGCGGTCCCAGCAGCACAAACAGGCCGTTGGCGGCCATCCCCGCAGAGCTCGCGGCGGGTCGGCTCAGCCGGCGCAGCACCGCACGCCGCCGCCGGTCCGAAAAGCTGGCGATCAGCACGCGGTCATGCAGGCCAAACTCCTCGATCGCCGCCGCCAGCGTTTCCACCGAGTCCCAGTCCTTGATGTCGAGGTTGAGCCGGACCTCCGGAAACTCCGCCACGAGCTCCGACAGCCGCGGGATCGGCTCGGCGCCGCCGATCCGGGCCGTTGCCACGGCCCCGGCGGCCAGCTCTGAAATCCGGCCGTGGCCGTCCGTGACGCGGTCCAGGGTGTCGTCGTGGAAGAGCAGCAGCACGCCGTCGGCTGTGGTGTGCACGTCGGTTTCGAGGTAGCGGTAGCCGAGCGCGACGGCGGCGCGGAACGCGGCCATGGAGTTCTCTGCGCCCACCGGCGAGAAGCCGCGGTGGGCCATCGCCACAGGGCCGCCGGCAACTCCGGCGGGGGCGAGGAAAGGGTGCGGGACGGTCACACCTGAAGCGTACCGGAGCGGCGCCCAACCCCAACTGGCTCGCAGTAGGTGGCGTTTTGAGGGCTCAAAACGCCAACAAGTGCGAGCTACTTGGGCCGGGAAGTGCGGGCGCCGGACTCAGGCGCCGTGCGGCAGGATTTCCACTCCGTCGCTGCAGTGCAGCAGCGTGCGTCCGCCGCCGTCGAGGTCAACCCAGACGGTGGTGTGGTCAGTGGTCAAGGCGTCCACGAAGCCCCCGGTCTCGTACCCCGGCGCAAGGCGGACCCGCACCCTGTCGCCCTGGCGCAGGTTCTGCCAGTGCGCATCCGGCGCCACGCGCCGGAGCGGTTGCTCATCGCTGTGTCGGTTACCGCTCCTGGCCATGATTGCCCACCTCAGTCATAAGATCCATCCGGAGGTGCCAGCCTAAGAGGCCAAGGTGAACGGCAGTTGTCCGTCAGCTGGGAATCCAATGACTGACGGGCGGCCGGGGCGGCGCCGGTTACGGCAGCCGGACACCCAGCTCGGCGAGCTTGGCTTCAAGGATCTGGGCCACGCCGTCGTCGTCGAAATGTGGTGCCTGCCGGCTGGCCGCGCGGATGGCCTCCGGGTGGCCGCTGGCCATCGCGTAGCCCTGACCGGCCCAGCGCAGCATCTCGATGTCGTTGGGCATGTCGCCGAACGCCACCACGTCGTGGGCCTGCACGCCCAGGGACGCCGCGTATTCGGCGAGCGTCACGGCCTTGTTGACGCCGGGCAGCGAGAGTTCCAGCATCGCCAGATTGGGGGCCGAATGCGTGGCGGCCGCGAGATGGGCGACGGCGGGTGACACCTCGGCCAGGAACTCGTCCGCAGTTCCCTCCCGCACCAGGGCGAGGAACTTCACGACGGCGTCAGACGAGGTGAGCGTTTCGCGCAGCGGGGCCGGCGTGAATTCGGCGAGCACTCCGCTGGAGCCTGTGCCGAGGAATCCCGGTTCCAGGTGGAACCCGGTAAGGGTTTCCGCGGCGAACAGCGCGGAGGGCCGCAACCGCTGGATGATTCGGCGGGCTTCGAACATGGCGTCGAGCCCCAGGGCCCGGGCGGACACCAGCCGGTCTGCCTCCAGGTCCCAGACCACGGCCCCGTTGGAGCAGATCACGGTTCCGGCGTGTCCCAGCTGGTCCTGCAGGGGGTGCAGCCAGCGCGGCGGGCGGCCGGTGACGAAGACCAGTTCCACCCCGGCGTCGCGGCAGGCGTGGAAAGCACGCACGGTCCGGTCGCTGATCTTGCCGTCGTGGCCCAGGATCGTTCCGTCAATATCACTTGCTACCAGCCGCATGCTGCCAGTCTACGTTGGCAGCGCCCGCGCTCTTTCGACGGCGGTCAGTGCCGTTCGTAGATGCCGGTCAGGCTTGCCCGGGCAAGGACGTTCGGGCCGAGTTTGGCCTCCAGCTTGGCCGGGGACGCACCGGCGTCCAGGCCGGACTTCTCCACATTCAGGGCGTGCACGGTGATCACGTAACGGTGCGGCCCGTGACCCTTGGGCGGGGCCGCGCCTAGGTAGCCGGCGGAGCCGCCGTCGTTCCGGAGCTGGAAGGCGCCAGGTGGAAGGCCGTCGCCGCGGGGTGATCCGGCCCCGGCGGCCAGTGAGGTGACGTCGGCCGGAATGTCCAGCACGGTCCAGTGCCAGAAGCCGCCGCGGCCCGGCGCGTCCGGGTCGAACACCGTGACGGCGTAGCTCCGGGTGCCGGCCGGCGCGCCGCTCCAGCCCAGCGGCGGCGATTCATCCTTCCCGCCCAGTCCGGTCGCGGCGCCGCGGTGGGCTGCGGGCAGGACCTGGCCGTCCTCGAAGGTCTCGCTGCGAAGCGTAAAGGTGGCCATGGCTTCCTCTCAGTTGCTGTTGACGGCACTCTCAGGGTCGTGTTCCATCCGGCTCAGCTCGGCACGAGTGGGCGGATTCGCGCCGGCGCGGGAGACCGTGACGGCGGCGGCCGCGGCCGCGTGGGCCAGGAGTTCACGCAGGCTACCGGTGGAGAGCGCACGCAGTTCCGTGCGGTTCTGCGCCCCGTTGAGCCCCCGGTCCACGACGCCGGACAGCAGCGCCGCCATGAAGGAATCACCGGCACCAACGGTGTCCGCGACTTTTACCGGCGGGGCCGGGACGTGGGTCTCGCCGGCGGCGTTCACGGCCCACGGGCCGTCGGCGCCGCGCGTGACCACCACCAGGGCGGGGCCCTCCGAGCCGCCGAACGCCAGCCACCGGCGGGCCGAATCCAGCGGGTCCACGCCGGGGTAAAGCCATTCGAGGTCCTCGTCGGAGGCCTTGACCACGTCCGCTAGGGCAACGAACTTTTCCACCTGGGCCCGGGCATAGTCGGCGTCGGTGATGATGCTGGGGCGGCAGTTGGGATCGAAGCTGACAGTGGTCAACGGATGGGCATGTTCGACGGCGGCCAGCACCTCCGCGGCGCCGGGCGCCAGCATGGTGGCGATCGAGCCGGTGTGCAGCAGGGTGCTGCCCTGCAGCATGAACGGCAGCCGGTCCGCGAGGCCGGGGAGCTGCCAGGCGAGGTCGAAGGTGTAAGTGGCGGCGCCGTCGTCGTCAATCAGGGCCGAGGCAACCGACGTCGGCAGCTCGTCCGGGCCCACGGGGAGCAGCACCGAACTGGATCTGAGATGGGCCGCGACGGATTCACCGTAGGCGTCCCGGCCGTAGCGGCCGATGAACTGCACCGGGTGGTCCAGCCGTGCAAGCCCCACTGCAACGTTCAGGGGGCTGCCGCCGACGTGGGCCTGGGTTCCTGAGGAGCGCTGGACAACATCCACCAGGGCCTCACCTATGACTGTGAGCATGGTCATACTCTGCCAGAGAACACGGCCCGGCGCCCCCTGTGTCGAGGCCCCGCCTCCCGCACGGGCTAGGAGCCGGGGTCGTGCTGGTAGGCGTCCGGAATCCCGTCGTGGTCCGAATCCCGCCGCTCTGCTTCCTCGGCCCGGCGGTACTGCCGGTTCCTGGTCCGCAACACCACGCTGGCCAGCAGTGCGGCCAGCAGCGACGCGGCCAGGATGCCGACCTTGGCGTGGTCGTCGCGGGGGCTGCCTTGGCCGAAGCTGAGTTCAGCCACGAGCAGCGACACGGTGAAGCCGATCCCGGCCAGGATGGAGACGCCGAAGATGTCGATCCACTTGAATGAGCTGTCCAGCCGAGCCCGGGTCAGCCGGGTCAGCAGCCACGTGGTGCCGAGGATGCCGGCCGGTTTCCCCAGCACGAGCGCCAGGATGATGCCCACGGCCACCGGGTCGGTCAGCGCCATGCCCAGCCCGCCCCAGCCGCCCACCGCGACGCCGGCGGAGAAGAACGCGAACACCGGCACGGCGACGCCGGCCGAGATGGGCCGGAATCGGTGCTCAAAGATTTCCGAGAGCCCCGGGCCGGCCTCCGGTCCCCCGCTGGCCTGGGAGCGGAGCACTGGGATAGCGAAGCCGAGCAGGACTCCGGCCACTGTCGCGTGGATACCGGAGGCGTGCACGAGCGCCCACGTGGCCAGGCCGAGGGGAAGCAGGATGAGCCAGGCCGCCGGGGCCTTCAGCCCAAAGAAGCGGCGGTGCCGGTGCGCCAGGTAGGTGTATAGCCCCAGCGGCAGCACGGCCAGCAGGAGCGGGACCGGTTGCAGCTCGCCGGAGTAGAAGATGGCAATGATGGTGATGGCGATGAGGTCATCCACCACGGCGAGGGTGAGTAGGAAGATCCGCAGCGCGCTCGGCAGGTGCGATCCGATGATCGCGAGGACGGCGACGGCGAACGCGATGTCCGTGGCGGTGGGGATGGCCCAGCCGCGCACGGATTCCGGGTTGCCGGAGTTGACGACGGCGTAGATCACAGCGGGGATGAGGACCCCGCCTGCGGCCGCGGCGACCGGCACCACCGACTTGCTCAGCTGGCGGAGATCCCCGGCCACGAATTCGCGCTTCAGCTCCAGCCCGACCAGGAAGAAGAAGACGGCCAGCAAACCGTCGGCGGCCCATGCCCCCAGGCTCAGGTTCAGCTGCCAGGGTTCGTAGCCGACCTTGAAGTCGCGCAGGGCAAAGTAGCTCTCCGACGCCGGGGAGTTAGCCCAAATGAGCGCGACGGCGGCTGCCATCACGAGCAGTGCGCCTCCGACGGTCTCCTTGCGCAGGATTTCGCCGATGCGCAGGGATTCGGCGTAGCTGCCGCGGCCCAGGATGGTGGCGCGCGGGGTGGGTGACGGCCGAGCGGGAGGATGAGGGTGGCTCATGCGGAAGTCCTAAAATTTGGGTCGACTGAACTATGCCGACCAGACTTCCCGGCGCACCTGTCCTTAGTTTACCCGCGCTGCTGCCGCTGCCGCCTCCGGCTCAGCCCAGCAGCAGCTGGACCAGTTCCCGGCACTTCCGGTAGGCGGGGGCCTTCGGATCGATCAGGGCGAAGTGGTCGCCGGGAACCTTGAGGAACTGGACGGGAGCGCCGCCGGCCTTGGCCGCCGCGGAGTAGGCCTCCGACTGGCTCAGCGGCACTGTGTCGTCCTCGGTGGTGTGCACCGCGTAGACGGGGACGCACAGCGGTGCCGCGCTCATCGGGTCCGCATACCTATGCCGTTTGGGGTATTTATCCGAGGAGCCGCCCAGGAAGTTGCTCACGGCTCCGTTGCTGAGATTGAGCCGCTCCGCCTCGGCCAGGTTCAGCAGTCCCGACTGGCTGACCACACCGGTGAGGTGCACCGCGGCGCCGCCGTTCTTGCGTTCGAGCTGGCGGTCCGCATCCGGCGCGCCGAGCTCGCCGAGACGGTTCCGGCCGGCCGCCCACACGGCCAAATGCCCGCCGGCGGAGTGGCCGAGGGCCACGACGCGGTCCAGGCCGAGTCCGTGGTCGCCGGCGACGTCCCGGAGTTTATCGATCCCGGCGAGGACGTCGGCGAAGGTGTGCGGCCAGCCGCCGCCGTTGCCGGCCCGGCGGTATTCCAGGTTCCAGGCGGCCACGCCATGCGTAGCGAGGTCCTTCGCCAGGGGTTCGCCGAGTTCGGCCCCGTACTGCGAACGCCAATAGCCGCCGTGGATGACCACCACCACCCCTTTGGGCTCGGCCGCGTCCGGAAGGAAAAGTTCCCCCCACTGGCTGGGGTCGTCGCCGTAGTGGTACTTCTGCCGCTTCACTGTGTCCTCCTTGGGGCCCGGTGAACTGGCGGTGACCGCCCCCGGTGCCACCGCCGCTGCAGCGAATCAAGCCCGACGCCGCACATCAGCCATGTGCAGAGCCTACCTTGGGCGCCCCGCGGCCGCCCGGAAGCCCGCTGCCTGTCAGACCGGCGCCGTAAGCTAGGCCCATGGCGAGCAACTGGGAGCGGCTGGACCCCGCGCTGCGCGAATCCGTGCAGGACAATGTCGAACTCTACGAGCGGGTGCGTCCTGCGCTGAAACTGGTCACCCGCGAGGTGCTGCTGACGCTGCGGGCCATGCTCAAGGGCACCGAGGTGACCCCGCTGTTCGTGACGGGTCGGACCAAGACCGTGGAGTCCTTCCGCGAGAAGATCTCCCGCACTGAGGAGCCGCTGGAGCCGGGCGGCCCGCCGGTGCTGAAATTTCCGGACCCGTTCCGGACACTCAATGACATGGTCGGCATCCGCGTCATCACCAAGCTCCCGGCCGAAAACGCCGTGGTGGCCAACCTGATCAAACGCCAGCGCCAGCTCTTCGACTGCCGCGGTGACCGCGAGAAGGACATCGGCTCGATCGAATCCGGGACCTACGGCTATTCCAGCCGGCACCTGATCCTGCGGACCATCCAGAACGAGGCCGTCAAGGAGTACCAGCAGGGCTTCAACCCTGACGTGCCGGCCAACGGCAGCTACTTCTTCGAGTGCCAGATCCGGACGGTCTTCGCGCATGCGTGGAGCGAGATTGAGCACGACATCCGTTTCAAGGCCGAGGACCCGCGCGCCTGGACGCCGCACTTCGACCGCCAGTTCACGGCCACGGCCGCCATGCTGGAGACCGTGGAAGGGGCCTTCTCGGACCTGCACGACCGCTACGAGGAAGTCCGGAGCTACTGGGATATGGAGGGCGAAGGCGCCGCGCAGCTCACCCCTAACCGGATCCGCGACGTCTGGCGGACGCTGTTGCCGCACGTGGACCGGAAGGTCGACGACGACTGGGGCTGGGCGGCTGAACTGATGGCGGCGCACGGCCTGAACCAGACCGTCCAGCTCGCCGGTCTGCTCAGCGCCAACCGCATCACCGAGGTCCGCAAGGCCCTGGACCACCGCTACTCCCCCGGGCCGGACCGGCTGCTGGACGACCTGCTGCTCTGGCAGTACGGAACTGCCCACATTGACCTCACCGCGGAACCGGCCGACGCCGTCCCGCACCCCCGGCGCGACAGCCTGCTGCGCCGGCTCAAGCAGATCGAACGCTACCGGCTCACCCAGGGGTAGGAGTTCGACCCGGCTCAAGACCTGAAAGAAGGACCGAGTGGACAGTGATACCGGTACGTGGTTCCTGAGTGGCGCGGAGCGCGGCAATCCGGCCACGGATGTGCAAGCGGGCGGTGCCGGGTCGCCGTCGTGGTCGGAGGGTAACCTCGTCCGGCCCGTGATTCATGGGGCGACCTACTTCGCCCGGCTGCATGAGGAGCTGGCGTCGCTGCGGGCGGGAGACCGGGTGTGGTTCACCGACTGGCGCGGCGACGCCGATGAACGGCTGCTGGCGGACGGGCCCTCGATCGGTGACCTGCTCGCCGGGCTGGCGCGCGCGGGCGTTGAGGTCCGGGGCCTGGTCTGGCGATCCCACGGCGAGCGTATTTCGGCGCCGATCAGCGGCCGTTCGAACGAGCTCCTGGGCCGTGAGATCAACGACGCCGGCGGCGAGGTGCTGCTGGACCAGCGCGTGCGCCTGTTCGGTTCCCACCACCAGAAAATCGTCGTCATCCGCCGTCGTGACGACCCGTCCCGTGACGTTGCGTTCGTTGGCGGGCTGGACCTGTCCCACAGCCGTCGGGACGACGCCGACCATGCGGGCGACCCGCAGGCGGTCGAGATGGATTCCCGATACGACAAGCGGCCACCGTGGCATGACGC
>NZ_JBFRFD010000133.1:0-7675 GCF_052114645.1 Arthrobacter sp. 2YAF22_2 | reverse complement strand
GGCGTCGGGGGCCACTGCATCCCGTGCGACCCGCACTACCTCCTCTGGCAACTGCGGAAGGCACGCGTCACCGCGCCTGTTATTGAACAAGCGATGGCAGGCATCGCGGGCAGGCCGCACCAGGTGGTAGAAAAGGCGCGCAAGATCCTCTCCGAACGCAACCACGGCCTCACTGGCGCGAGGATCCTCATACTTGGCGTGGCCTACAAGCCGGATGTCGAAGACCTGCGGGAATCGCCCGCGCTGGAAATCATCGCCGAGCTGATCGCAGACGGCGCCGAGGTGGCCTACCACGACCAGTGGTGCCCGACCGCGCCCGACGGGCATGGGGGCCGGCTTCAATCGCTCGCGGAACCGACACTTTGGGAAGCCGATCTGGTGATCATGCACACGAAGCATTCGGCCATGGATACTGGTTGGCTCGCCAGTGTCCCGGCCGTGCTGGACACGACCTACCGGCTTCCCAACGATGCCAACGTGACGCGGTTGTGATCCGATTGCCGCGAAGGTCAGATTAGGAAAGTAGGAGCAATGAAGACCACAATCACTGGGGGAGCCGGCTTCATCGGAAGTCACCTTGTCGAACACCTGTTGGCCGCGGGGGACGAGGTAACCGTGCTCGATAATCTCTCCACCGGTCGCCTGGAGAATCTGCGCAGCGTCATCGGACACCGTAAATTTCATTTCGTCGAGGGAGACATCCTCGATAAGTCAGCGGTGGACAAGGTGGTCTCCGGGTCCGACCGCGTCTTCCACCTCGCAGCGGCCGTTGGGGTGAACCTGATCGTCGAACATCCCCTGGAGAGCCTCCGGACGAACATTCATGGGACCGAGGTTGTCCTGGACTCTGTTCTCGAAGCCGGYGCGTCGCTCCTGCTGGCCTCAACCAGCGAGATCTATGGAAAGAACGCCTCGGACAGCCTGAGTGAGGAAGCCGACCGTATTCTCGGCTCCGCGCTGAAGTCGCGCTGGACCTACGCCGCGGCGAAGGGCATCGACGAGGCTTTCGCACACGCCTACTGGCGGGAGTTTGGACTGCGGGTCGCAATCGTCAGGCTCTTCAACACGGTGGGGCCGCGGCAGACGGGCCGCTATGGCATGGTGGTGCCGCGCCTCGTGAAGCAGGCCCTCACCGGTCAGCCCCTAACGGTCTATGGCGACGGGAAGCAGACCCGCTGCTTCTCCTACGTGGGGGACATTGTGCCCGCGATCACCAGGATCTCGGCCGAATCCTCGGCCTACGGTAACGCCTACAACCTCGGGGGAAGTTACGAGATCTCGATCCTCACACTTGCCGAACGGATCGTGGAGCTTCTAGGCAGCAAGAGTGACATCAGTCTCGTCCCCTACGAGCAGGCATACGCCGAAGGGTACGAGGACATGCGCCGACGGGTCCCGGATAACAGCAAGGCCCGGCAGTTGGTCGGATTCGACCCGAAAACGACGCTCGACGAGATCATCAAGAACGTCGCCGCAGAACAACGCCCGCCCAAGACGGGGGACCCCGTCCAGTGGAAAGTGACCATGGCCATCAACTAGCTGTTTCTGTGCAGGCGCCGCAAACAGGCGCCGCGCCCTAGTTGGGGGTCTCGATGGCGTCGCTATGCCGTCACAAACGCCAGCCTCCGGTTCGGCCGTGCAATGTTTGCCCTAATCTGCCGCCAACCAGGACTGTCCCGAGTTATTCTGATCCGGCACAGCAAAGTTAAGCGGGTTAAGGGCGGACGGCCGTGCATCCGGAGCTGCTTTCCGGACGTGCGGCCGTCCTACGTTTCAAAAGCTATCCATTGGTGATCGAAAGTCTGGGCGGGACACAATGAAGCAAAGAGTGCAGMGACATATGGTTTCAATCCCCAAACAAGTTGTCGTGATGGGCCTTGTCGGCCTCTTGGTGGCGTCCTGCTCGGGCCCCCAGCCGGCTCCGAGTCCCACGAGCCCAACGGCGCAGCAGGGATACCCGTGGCACACGGGAATCGTGGCGACCACCTTTTGGGTGGGTGAAATTTTCGACCCCAACGCCGAAGATGGCAGCCAGGTGACGTCCACGTACGACAGCCTGTGGATGCAAAGCTACGGGGGGTGCGACGGCGTGCTGAAGAACGGTTGTGAGACGGAAGCCAGGACCAGCGCCAACGACTACTTCCCCAGCGCCATGACACCCCGGGAAAATCCATTCTATTTGGACCTGCCCTATGACGACATCAACAATGCGTCCGCTTTCCGGGAACGAGCGGCCGTCATCCCGTGGGCGAAAGACCTATCTTTGGCAAGCGAGACCAGCAACCCGCGGGTCAGTTACATGAAAAACCGCTGGGTCAAGATCCGCATGAACGGCAAGGAATGCTTCGGCCAGATCGAGGATGCCGGACCGGGCCAGTACGAGGACAAGGAGTACGTCTTCGGGCAGAACGACGCCCGACCAAAGAACAAGAACTTCAACGGGGCAGGGATGGACGTTTCCCCAGCGCTCAACGGTTGCCTGGGCTTCAAGGAACTCAACGGGGAGGATGACAAGGTGGACTGGCAATTCGTGGACCGCAAGGATGTGCCAGCCGGCCCGTGGCTGAAAGTGGAGACCCAGACCCCGGTCCAGTAGGCAGCCGGCGAGGGGCGCTCTATCACATCCGCCCCTTCAAGCCGCCCCCCAGGATCTTGGCGAATTGCCCGGCTTCCTGACTGACTCCGCTGCAGACATGGCTGGCTGTCTCCGGGCCCGCCCCATCAGGGCATTGGAGGTCCCGGTTCAGCGACCACATCGATAGGCGCTGGACCCCCTTCCCAAGCGCAAAGTCCCGAAGTTTCTGAGTGGAAGCAAGGTCGAACACCTCACCGGCGAGATCGTTCTGGCCGATCATCGGCGTGAGGCCCAGCTTTCCCCATAGTTCATCACCGCTGAGGTTAATTCCCGCCCGCTGATACACGATACTCAGCTGGTCATGGACGGCTGTGGCTGCGGCCGTCGAGGCCTCGAGCATGCTCTGTGACGCTGGACGGCTTTCGCCGTAGTTCATTGTCATGACGTTTACGCCGGTGAGGTCAACCCCGGCGGCGAGCATCTGGTCGACGGCGCTAATGCCTGCATCGGTGAGGCCCCGGGGCGACGCTGGGAGCGTCAGCCAGACATCGAGCTTTTTGCCGGTTGATCCGCGCTCCAGCTGCAACTCCCGCGTGACTCTTGCCCTGCGCTCGCCGGCGGCCGCGTCCAGCAGGTTGTCGCCCTCGATGTCGAAGTCCAGGGCGACCGGGTCATAGCGCCCCACGACCTGCCGGTAAGCCGACTTGAGGGCCGACTCGTCCCGGCAGGAATTCGCGAGTTCGAGGTTCAACGCACCCCCGAACGAAATCGATACTTGGCCTCCACGTGATTTCAGTGACTTTATCCGGTCGTCGAGCTTCAGTATCTGAGCAGCAGTATCCAGGCTGTAGAGAGTTCCCCAGCTGGGAGCACAGGAGTCTTCCGGCGAGGCGACGATGAACGCCATAATGACGTCTTTGGGGTCGGCCGTTTCGAAGGCGTAGGCCGGAGTAACGGTCACGTCGGCGTAACCCGCGAACCAGGCGGGCTTCGTGACGTCCCGGTCTGCGCCGTACCTAGACACCAAAACAACCGCCGCTGCCAGCACCAGCACCAATGAGGCGCCGATGAAACGGCGCCGGTGGGGCGGCTTCCAGTTCCACCACAGCCGACGTCGGACCCGACGCCCCCCATGCGGAGGTGTCAGCGGGCCCGCGGCCCGGTCTGGGTCGCTGTGCGCTGTCATTCGACCCTTCTGTCCTGTGCCACCCTGCCATGACATCACCATTTCATCACGCCCAACTCCCAACGGGGCCCCGCTGCGCCTAAATTCTCGAGGGGCGCATCCACCTAGGTCGTGTGCACGTGGCTGGGGTGCCGGGCGAGTACTCAAACTCCCATTACCTATACGAGGTACTGAGTATTCGGAGCATGCCAAGACCAAAGACGGGTAGGGGCCACTCGTGCCCTGAAGATATGCGCTCTTTACGCTGTGGATGTCGGTTGCAGGGGATTGGGGGATGAAACTGGTCTCAATATGGTACGGGTACTCAGGACCGGGCCCGCGCCAGGCGTCGAGTTCCGGCGGGCACGCTGTTGGACGGCAACCCCCGGCGGCGCAGGCGGCAGAGGCGCCCAAGTGAGTGGCGGCCAGGGTGTCCAAGAGCCCAGTTCCCGCGGCAGGTCACCGCTCCCAGGACCGGTATACGCTCGCTCGCCGTTGAACGGACGATACCCGAATAGCAGCGCGGACCGGTCAGCACGATGAGAGGGGCATCTGACATGACGAACAATTCGGGAAGCAAGAAGGCGCCAAAGGGGGCTGGCCTGCCGCGCGCCGGCGCTCCCGGACGGAAGTTCGACGTCAAGGCCGTCTGGGTCGTCTCGTCGCTACTCGCGCTTGTTGGCCTGACCGTTCCCGCACTCCTCGCGCCCAAAGGCCAAACTTCATCGCCGGCCCCCAGCGAGGCCTCAGCGGGTCCTGCGGTCGACACCCGGCCGGCATTGACGACCGTGAGCTTCACCTTCGACAGTGGCCGGTCGAGCCAAATGGTCGCCGCGGCGACGCTCAAGAAGGCGGGCATGCGCGGCACCTTTTTCGTCAACTCCGGTTTCCTGCAGGAACCTGGGTATTTGGGTGTCGACGATCTCCACACGTTGGTGGCCGACGGAAACGAAGTCGGGGGCCACACCGTGACGCTCGCAGATCTGAGCGTCGTCACTGGCGATGAGGCTGCCAGGCAAGTCTGTTCCGACCGCAGTAATCTGGCAGACTTGGGCTTTAAGGTCTCCTCCTTTGCCTACCCCTTCGGCGCCGTCACACCGGCCGCGGAAAGCCAAGTGGCCAGTTGCGGATATAACAGCGCGCGGAGCAGCGGTGATATTCGGAGCCCTTTCGGCTGCGCAAACTGCGACGTTGCGGAAACGGTTCGGCCCACCGACCCGTTCCGGACCCGTTCAGTAGTTGAAATCGGCAACACCTGGAACCTCGCAAACCTGCAACAACTGGTGACAGCCGCGGAGGAGCGTGGCGGCTGGCTGCAGTTGGTCTTTTACGACATTGACGAAAGCGGGTCGCCGCGCTCCATCACCCCGCAGCTCTTTAAGGAGTTCACGGACTGGCTGGCGCCGCGGAACGAGGCCAGGTCAACGGCTGTCCGGACGGTGCATGAGGTCATCGGAGGCGCCGTGAAGCCGGCCGTCCCGGGCCCTTCAGCCCCTCCCGCGCCGCCGGGCGTCAACGCGCTGAAGAATCCCGGACTGGAGGCGCCCGGGAAATACGGACTGCCGCAGTGTTGGCAAACTGCCTCCTACGGCGAAAACGGCTACGTTCTGAGCAGCCTTAGCCCGGGCCATAGCGGCGCCATAGCCCGTCGTCTGGACGTCAGCGGCTACAAGTCCGGCGATGCCAAGCTGTTGCCCACCCTCGACCTCGGCGAATGCTCACCCAGCGTCGTGGCTGGACACGCCTACGCAATCAGTGCGTGGTACACCTCCACGGGACCCACGCAGTTCGAACTCTACTATCGCAATAAGGCCGGCATCTGGACTTACTGGACGGCCAGCCCTTGGTTTACCCCCACCCCGGGTTACCAAGAGGCCCGGTGGACAACCCCCGCCGTGCCAGCAGACGCCGTCGGGGTCAGCTTTGGCCTGAACCTGTTCAGCAATGGCGAGCTTGCTACCGACGATTACGAAATGTTGGATGCCGGCACGCCCTGAATCACGCACGCCCTGAATCACGCCCGCCCGTGTGCACGCCAGCGCGTTCCCGGCCGCAATGTATGGAAGCGAGTAATGCTCATGAACGAGACCGGACGAATGATKTCATCCGAACGAACTGGTGGACGCTGGCGGCCGACCGGCTTCTGGTCAAAAGTCGTCACGGCGGTGGGGGTCTTCATCTTGACCGTGGCCGGGCTGGCGGCCGGGGTCCCGGCCGCCGTGGCCGCGGCACCCACCGTGGTGACGTTGACGTTCGACGACGGGAACGCTGACCAGCTGAACGCGGCGCAGATCCTCAACAACAACGGTTTGAAGGGGACTTTCTTCATCCCCTCCGGTGCTGTCGGCACGCCCAACTACATGACCCTCGCGAACCTCCAGGGCTTGGCCGCCGCCGGCCACGAAATCGCCGGGCACACTGTCACGCACCCGGATTTGACGACGCTGACGTCCGATGAGGCAACACGTCAGATCTGCAATGACCGTGTCAACCTCACGAATTGGGGATTTCGGATCACGAATTTCGCCTATCCCTTCGCCGCGGAAAATGCGACTACCGAGGCCATCGTAAAGAAGTGCGGATACAACAGCGCCCGCGGTTTGGGCGATATCCGAACACGGTTCAGTTGTCCCGGTTGCCCCCTCGCGGAGACAATCCCGCCCGGAAACCTTTACAACACGGCCGCGCCTGATGAAGAGGATTCCTCGTGGACCTTGGCTGACCTTCAAAAGTCGGTAACCCAGGCCGAACCTGGTGGAGGATGGGTGCAGTTGACCTTTCACCATGTGGCGGCCAGCAGCACGGATCCCCTGAACATCACGCCCACTTTGCTGGCTCAGTTCGCCACGTGGCTGAAGGCACGACCAGCCACGACGTCGGTGAAAACGGTGGATCAAGTCATCGGTGGCACCGTGAAGCCTCTCGTCTCCGGGCCCGCGGTGCCGCCACAGGCGACGAGCGGGAACCTAGTGAAGAATCCCAGCCTCGAAACGCTCGTCAGCGGGGCACCGCAGTGCTGGCAGGCAGGTGGTTATGGAACGAACACCGCAGCCTTCAGCGTGGTCAGCCCCGGCCACACGGGAAGCGTTGCTGAACGTCTAGTGGTGACCGGCTACGCGAACGGTGACGCCAAGTTCCTTCCCGCACTGGATTTGGGCGGGTGCTCACCCTCGGCGACGGCAGGGCACACCTATAACCTCGGCGCCTGGTACAAGTCGACGGCAAGCACGCAGTTCGCCCTTTACTATCGGTCCGGTGTGGGCTCGTGGGTCTATTGGACCTCAAGTCCATGGTTCGCCCCCGCGACCACGTTTCAAAAGGCAAGCTGGACGACGCCGGCGTTGCCCAGCGGTGCGAGCGGGATCAGCTTCGGCCTGAACTTGTTCAGCAATGGAACGCTGATTACCGACGATTACGAAATGATCGACACAGCCAACGCTCCGGCGCCCACGCCGCCGCCGGCCGGTACGAACCTCGTGCAGAATGCGAGCCTAGAGACCGCCGGCGGGAGCACTCCCCAGTGCTGGCAGGCTGCGGGCTATGGCACCAACACCGCCGCGTTCAGCACTGTGACGGCAGCTCACACCGGCGCAGCCGCGGTGCGCCTGACGGTCACCGGCTACAGCAGCGGAGATGCGAAGCTGCTTCAGACCTTGGACAGCGGTTCCTGCGCCCCGCCGGCTATTGCCGGACATACCTACTCGCTCAGGGCCTGGTACAACTCCACGGCGGTTACCCAATTCACCGCTTACTACCGCAACTCAGCGGGGACGTGGGTCTATTGGACGTCCGGTCCTTGGTTGGCTGCTTCCGGAAGCTATGTTCAGGCTAGTTTCACAACGCCCGTCCTGCCGGCTGGTGCGACGGCGATCAGCTTCGGTCTAAACCTGTTCGGAAACGGCACGCTCACGACTGACGATTACGCGATGTACGAC
>NZ_JBFRFD010000132.1:0-7683 GCF_052114645.1 Arthrobacter sp. 2YAF22_2 | reverse complement strand
CCTTCGGCCTGCACGATGCTGGCGACCGTGACGACGTCGTACTGCTTCGCCGGATCGGTGACTCCCTGTGCCTTGAGCTCGTCAAGGGTGCTTCCGACGAGTTTGCTCAGGATGTCTTTGGCGGACGTGCCCAAAGGGAACCGGTATTCACCCGGGAAGAGGAAGCCTTCGAGGTTCTTGGCCTTGGCCGGCACGCCGAACTGGGCCGGGGAGTCACTGAGCGCCTTGAGTTGCGGCACCGGGACGCCGGTGCCGTCGGAGATGGCCTGGAGGGAGTCGTTGATGCGCATGCCGGCGCTGAGGGCAAAGTACATCACCTTGGCTTGGTCCTTGTTCAGGAGGATTGAGACCGCATCCGCGTTGTTCATCTCCTTGCGCATCGTGAAGGTTCCCGGGCTGAGGGCCCCGCCTGAGGCGGCGAAGGCCTTGATGAAGTTGTCCGGATTCGCAATCACCTGTTTGGCCTGCAAATCGGCGGCGACAGACTTGGGGCCTGCGCCGGCCGGCACCGTGATGGTCACTTCACCGGTGCCAGGGCCCGGGTAGTCTGCCACCGTGTTGCCGCCCAGCAGCGGCTTAATGAACTGCGCTCCGACGACGATCGCGGCCACAAAGACGGCCAGCGTCACGACCAGGGCGAGGACGCGGCGTCGTCGTCGGACCTTCTTGGACGGCCCCTTGGCGGTGGGAATGGCGGCGGCTCCGGTCATCAGGCCGTCGCCGGCTTCGTCGTCGTAAACATGGTGGGCCTCATCGTCGGCGTATGACGGGGGCAGGCCAGCGTGCTGGGAGTCGTAGCCGTGCGCGGAGGGGCTGCCGTACTGCAGTTCGTCCGCGCGGCGCAGGGTTTCCTCGCGCGACATGCCGGCGTATTCGTGGGGATCGCCGTCGTCGACGACGTGCTCTTCGTGGCCGCCGTCGAGAACATGCTCTTCGTGGTGGGGCTCCTCGACCACGGGCTCCTCGTGGACCGGCTCCTCGACCACGGGCTCGTGGTGGACGGGTTGCTCGTGGACCGGCTGCTGGCCGACCTCAGGGGTGTCCGCAGCCGCCGCCGGAGTTTCGCGCCCGGTCTCGAAGGCCTGGGGCGGGATGATGTCGTGACCTTGGGTGGCCAGGTACTTTTCCTGGGCCCTAATCTCTTTGCGCGTCAGCGGGCGGCCGGCGCCGCTATTGGCAGCACCAGAGGAGTCGTCATTGTTGACCGGGCTCACTGTAGCCTTCCATTTTGTGCAGAATGCGTTGTGCAGAATGCGTGTGTACTACCGGGACGGCCTGAGCGCCGTCGCCGGGTGACCCCGGAGTGAAGTCTGCGCTGACGCGTCTTCCCACATCCGTTCCCCTGGCCTTTTGCATATCGATGGCATGCTGCAGGATACCTGCGGCCGCAACCTGATCCACTACTTTACGGTGGTCCCGGCTGCTCATGCCAGCTTGGTGCAGATCGCGGTGGGCTGTCACCGTGCTCAGCCGCTCATCAACCAACCTCACCGGCAATCCGGATCCGGCCTCCGAGAGTGTACCGACCAGTAGCTTGGCATACTCGGACGCCATTCGCGCAGAAGCGTGCTCCTCGCCCTTCATGGTGCGCGGCAGGCCCACGAAAATCTCCACCGCCTCCAGCTCCAGGGCGAGTTTCGCCAGGATCTGCACATCGGTGTTCTTCTTCACGTTCCGGGCCAGCGTCCGCAGCGGCGTGGCCAGGATACCGTCCCGGTCGCACACCGCGACGCCCACCCGCACGGTGCCGACGTCCACGCCGAGTTTCACACCGCGGGGATAGCCGTCGGGTCCTGCCGATTCACTCATTCGCGGTTCCTGGCTAACGCCTCGTGATGGCATCGACGACGGCGTCGAGGGCAGCGCCGACCTTGGATGCGTCGGTGCCGCCACCCTGGGCAACGTCGTCCTTGCCGCCGCCGCCGCCGCCGAGGATGCCGGCAGCGAGGCGCACGAGGGCACCCGCCTTGACACCGGCGGTCCGGGCCGCTTCGTTCGTGGCGATCAGGATCATGGGGCGGTCATTGCTGACCCCGGCCACCGCCACGGCGGCGGCGTCCGAGCCGAGCCGGGTGCGCAGGTCGAGAGCCAGGCCGCGCAGGTCGTCCGCGCCGCTGACCTGGCCGGCGTCGTGCGCGATGACCTTGATGCCGGCGGCGTCCTGGGCGGTGCCCACCAGCCGGGCGGCGGCAGCGGTGAGCTGCTCCTTGCGCAGCCGCTCGAGCTCTTTCTCCGCCGTCTTGAGCTTGGTCAGGGTGTTGGCGATCCGTTCGGTGAGCAGGCCGGAGGGGACCTTCAGCATTTCGGTGAGTTCCGTGACGAGGGCGCGCTCAGCGGCGAGGTGCCGGAACGCGTCCATGCCGACGAAGGCCTCAACGCGCCGGTTCCCCGAACCGACGGACTGCTCGCCGAGCAGGGACAAGCTGCCGATCAGCGAGGTGTTGGACACGTGGGTACCACCGCAYARCTCACGSGACCAKGCGCCGTCGATCTCCACGACGCGSACCTCGTTGCCGTAGTTCTCGCCGAACAGGGCCATGGCACCGAGCGCCTTGGCCTCCGCGAGGCCCATCACCTTGGTCTGCACCTGGAAGTTGTTCCGGATGGCTATGTTGGAGACTTCCTCGATTTCGGAGCGGGTGGCGGTGCTGAGGCCTTCGCCCCAGGCGAAGTCGAAGCGCAGGTAGCCGGCCTTGTTGAAGGAGCCACGCTGCAGCGCCTCCGGGCCAAGGATCTGGTGCAGCGCGGCGTGCACGATGTGCGTGCCGGTGTGCGCCTGCTCGGCGGCGTGCCGGCGTTCCCGGTCCACGGCGGCCAGGACCTGCGAGTCGGCACCGATTTCGCCTTCGCGGACGATTGCCTTGTGCACGCTCAGTCCCTTGATCGGGCGCTGCACGTCCAGGACCTCGACGACGAAGCCGTCACCGGTGATCAGCCCGGTGTCGGCTGCCTGGCCGCCGGCCTCGGCGTAGAACGGCGTCTCCGCCAGGACGAGTTCGATTTCATCGCCGGTGGACGCCTGGGAGACCTTCCGGCCAGCGGAGAGGATGCCCCGGACCTTGGATTCGCCGGCGAGCTCGGTGTAGCCGGTGAAGACAGTCTCCCCCGCGGCGAGCAGTTCCTGGAACGCGCTGAGGTCCGCGTGGCCGCCCTTTTTGCCTTTGGCGTCAGCCTGGGCCCGCTGGCGCTGCTCCAGCATGAGCTTGCGGAACTCGGGCTCGTCAACCTTGAGCCCGGCTTCCTCCGCCATTTCCAGCGTGAGGTCGATCGGGAAGCCATACGTGTCGTGCAGGGCGAAGGCGTCGGCGCCGGAGAGCGGCTGGCCGGCGGCCTTGGATTCCTTCACGGCGTCCTCGAGGCGCGCGGTGCCCGAAGCGATGGTGCGCAGGAATGCCTTCTCCTCCGCGTAGGCGATCCGGCTGATCCGGTCGAAGTCGGTCTCCACGATCGGGTAGACACCCTTCATGGCGTCCCGGGACGCGGGCAGCAGCTCGGGCAGGCAGGCCTGTTCGACGCCGAGCAGGCGCATCGAGCGCACGGCGCGGCGGATCAGGCGGCGCAGCACGTAACCGCGACCCTCATTGGAGGGCGTCACGCCATCRGCGATCAGCATCARGGCSGARCGGATGTGRTCKSCSACSACGCGCATSCGGACGTCGTCCGTGTGGTGCGGGTCCTCGGGGGTCTCGGCGGAGGTGTACTCCTTGCCGGACAGGGCCGCTGCCTTGTCGATGACGGGTCGGACCTGGTCGGTCTCGTACATGTTCTCGACGCCCTGCAGGATCATCGCGAGGCGCTCCATGCCGAGGCCGGTGTCGATGTTCTTCTTCGGCAGCTCGCCGGTGATGTCAAAGTCCACCTTGGAGCGGACATTGTCGATCTGGTACTGCATGAAAACGAGGTTCCAGATTTCGATGTACCGCGTCTCGTCGGCCAGCGGGCCGCCCTCGAYGCCGTASGCCGGTCCGCGGTCGTAGTAGATCTCGGAGCAGGGGCCGGCAGGGCCGGGCTGGCCGGTGGACCAATAGTTGTCCGCCTTGCCCATCCGCTGGATCCGCTCGGCCGGCACGCCGGTGTTCTTCAGCCAGAGTTCCTTGGCTTCGTCGTCCTCTTCGTAGACCGTGACCCACAGCCGCTCGGGCGGCAGGCCGTAGCCGCCGTCGTCAACGCCGGTGGTGAGCAATTCCCAGGCGAACTTGATGGCGTCTTCCTTGAAGTAGTCGCCGAAGGAGAAGTTGCCGCACATCTGGAAGAAGGTGCCGTGCCGGGCGGTCTTGCCGACTTCCTCGATGTCGCCGGTGCGGATGCACTTCTGCACGCTGGTGGCCCGGGCGTACGGTGCTTCCTCACGCGCGGTCAGGTAAGGGATGAACGGCACCATGCCGGCCACCGTGAACAGCAGGGACGGGTCGCTGGAGACCAGGGAGGCGGAGGGCACCGCCGTGTGGCCCTTGCTGACAAAAAAGTCGATCCAGCGCTTGGTGATCTCCTGCGACTTCATAACGTGGTTACTTACCCTTCAATATGCACTGCTTGCGTCATTCACTGCGTTGTCAATCACTGCGTCGATATCCGCAGCGTCGTTGGTTCCGGGGCTGTACGGGGCGCGGGGCGCCGCTCTGTCAGCCTCGGGGGAATGCTTGACTGCGCCGGTCCGGTCCGGCAGGGACGCCCGGAGGCGCCGTGCTTCTCATTGTCTCGCGGCTAGCGCCGGACCGCATCCCGGGCGGGCGCGCCGGCGCCGGCATCTGCGGCGGTGTCCACGCCAAGAGCGGAGCGGAGCTCGGTTTCGCGCTCGCGCATGCCGACGCGGACGGCGTCGGCGAAGTCGTAGACGCCGTCGGCGAGCCGGCCGACGGCCCGGTTCAGGCCCTCGGGGCCGAGTGCGGACTGTGCCGCGGTGATCTTGCGGAAGGCGATCACGCCGATTGCGACGCCAATGCCCATCCAGATGATTCTGTTCATGTCAGCTCCTGTCAGCCTGGTCAGCGGCTGCGACGGCCGGTGGCGGGCTTTTTGCGGGCGGAGAGCGCGGAGCGCACGCCGTAGCTGAACGCGRCAACCTTGATCAGCGGGGAGCCGACCGTCGCGGCGACCAGCGAGGACAACGCCGAGATGTTGGCCGACGCGTCGGAGACGTTGGCGGCGATCCCGTCGACCTTCTGCAGTTGCTGGTTGGTGGTGGAGACGGTGGCGGTGACTTCATCCATGAGCGGGGTGGCGCCGTCGCTGATCGAGCGGATGCTGCTGCGCACCTCATCGAACACGCCGCCCAGCTTGAGGATGGGTACGGCGAGCAGCAGGACCAGCAGTGCAAACACCCCGGCCGCGACCAGGCCGGCAATATCGCCACCAGACATAGACGTTCATCTCCTTGAAACTACGTGGATTCCTGCAGTGTCCTCCGGCCGCCGCGCACGGCATACGGAGAACTCCCCCAAGTACCTTACATACAAAGAAGCCCGCGGCGSYTGCCACGGGCTTCTTTGTAAGGTGTCGCGCTGGATCTAGCGTGCGTAGAATTCCACAACGAGCTGCTCTTCGCAGGTCACGGGGACCTCGGAGCGCTTCGGGCGACGGACCAGGCGGGCCTGCAGGGCGTCGAGCTTGACGTCCAGGTAGGCCGGAACCATCGGCAGGACGTCGCGGTGGGCGCCGGCTGCTGCGACCTGGAACGGAGGCATGGTCTCGCTGCGGCTGTGGACGTGGACCAGCTGGCCCTCACCGACGCGGAAAGACGGGCGGTCAACGCGGATGCCGTCAACGAGGATGTGGCGGTGCACAACCAGCTGGCGGGCCTGGGCGATGGTGCGGGCGAAACCGGCGCGCAGCACGAGGGCGTCGAGACGCATTTCGAGCAGTTCGATCAGGTTTTCACCGGTCAGGCCCTTGGTCCGGCGCGCTTCTTCGAAGGCGCGGGTCATCTGGGCTTCGCGGATGCCGTACTGGGCGCGCAGACGCTGCTTTTCGCGCAGACGTACGGCGTAGTCGGAGTCCTGCTTCTTGCGGGCACGGCCATGCTCACCGGGGCCGTACGGGCGGCGCTCCATGTACTTGGCGGCCTTGGGGGTCAGAGCGATGCCGAGTGCACGCGAGAGGCGTGCGGTACGGCGAGCACGAGTGTTGTTAGCCACTTGTGTCCTTCCAATATCTGCGGTGTGTCAGTGTTACTGGCCTCCACGATGGAGAGCATCGGCCAACCGCTGCCTTTTGCTACTGGGCACAGGGCCAACCCACGATTCAGCAGAACCTGCCGATAATTTAAGGGATTGTGCGTCCGTGCCTTGCCAGACAACGAACCATCCTACCACGGACCATACCTGCGCTATTTGCCGCGGATGATTTTTCGCAGCCGCTCCAGCCGGGTGGTGATCTCGCGTTCAGCGCCGTTGGCGGTGGGCTGGTAGTAGTTCCGGCCCACCAGGTCGTCCGGCGGGTACTGCTGGCTGGCCACTGAATGCGGGGCGTCGTGGGCGTACTTGTAGCCTTTGCCGTGGCCGAGCTGCTTCGACCCCGGATAGTGGGCGTCCCGCAGGTGCGCGGGGATGCCGTTGCCGAGGCCGGCACGGACGTCGGCGATCGCCTGGTTGATGCCCAGGTACGCGGCGTTCGACTTCGGCGCGGTGGCCAGGTGGACGACCGCCTCGGCCAGGATGATGCGGCCCTCGGGCATGCCGATCAGCTGCACCGCCTGGGCTGCGGCCACCGCTGTCTGCAATGCGGTGGGGTCGGCCATGCCGACATCCTCGGCCGCCGAGATCACGATCCGCCGGGCCACGAACCGGGGGTCCTCCCCCGCTTCGAGCATCCTGGCCAGATAGTGCAGCGCGGCGTCGACGTCGGAGCCGCGGATGGACTTGATGAACGCGCTGGCGACGTCGTAGTGCTGGTCGCCGGCGCGGTCGTAGCGCACCGAGGCGACGTCCAGGGCCCGTTCGGTGTGCTTGAGTTCGATTTTTACCGGCGTCCCACCGTCTCCCCCGGCTGGCCCGTCGGCGTCGTCCGCGTCCCCGAACGCGACGCCGGCCGCGGCCTCCAACGCGGTCAGGGCCCGGCGTGCGTCCCCTCCGGAGAGCCGCACCAGGTGGGCCAGGGCTTCGTCGCCGAGCTCCACCGCGCCGTTCAGGCCGCGGTGGTCGGTGACGGCCTTCTGCAGCAGCCCTTCGACGTCGGCGTCGGTGAGCGGCTTGAGTGTCAGCAGCAGGGAGCGGGACAGCAACGGGGACACCACGGAGAACGAGGGGTTTTCCGTGGTGGCTGCGACCAGGACCACCCAGCGGTTCTCGACGCCCGGCAGCAGGGCGTCCTGCTGGGCCTTGTTGAAGCGGTGGATTTCGTCCAGGAACAGCACGGTGGTGGTCTTGAACAGGTCGCGCGCGGTGAGGGCCTCGTCCATGACGCGGCGGACGTCCTTGACCCCGGCGGTGATGGCGGAGAGCTCCACGAATTTGCGGCCAGGGCCCTTCGCGATCACGTGCGCGAGGGTGGTCTTGCCGGTGCCCGGCGGTCCCCAAAGAATCAGCGAGCTCGGACCGGCCGGCCCGGTGGCGTCGCTGCCGGCCGCGAGCTGGCGCAGCGGCGAGCCGTGACCCAGGAGATGCTGCTGGCCCACGACGTCGTCGAGGCTGCGCGGCCGCATCCGGACCGCGAGCGGGCTGCGCGGCGCGGCGCGGACGGGTGTGC
>NZ_JBFRFD010000131.1:0-7704 GCF_052114645.1 Arthrobacter sp. 2YAF22_2 | reverse complement strand
GAGGCATGCCGACGCCGTAACCGCCGGAYGGCGTCGCGGTGACCACCGCTAACAAACCAGCCGGTCCTGCCCGGGATGTCCGTGAAGGGCCGGCTCGCCTGTGCGGGGTCGCGCCGGAAAAGCTAGCGGGACCATAACGACGCCGGGAGGCTCCGGTTCGCCGACGCGTACGGAACGCGCGTGGCAGGTTGCCTCCTTCCAGGGTTCGGGAGACCGCGTTCGCGGACCGGCTCGGCGGGCGGGGCCGACCGACGTCGACGTCGTTCTCAGGCTGAGCGCTCCCGCTTACCGCGCCGCGGCGGTGTCCACGAAGGGGACCTGGTCGGAGTACTGCTGGTAGAGCTTCACCGCCTCGTCGATGTCGATGTGCCCGATATCCAGCGAGACGGCGAGGCCCTCGAGCTGGGCGTTGCAGGTTTCCGCGGCGCTGACACGGTCCGCGACGGAGCGGGAGGTGGCGAAGTTGGTCGACAGGGCCGCGGCGACCGAGAGGATCACGGCGAGCAGGCACAGCACCCGCCACACGATCGAGTCGTCGCCAAGCGCGAAGATGCGGCCCAGGGCCTCGGTGAACTTGGTGCCGCCCACCGCGGGCCCGGCGGTGAGCACGGCGGCCAGGGCGCTGCCCACGATACTGACGTTGGAGAGCCGGTTCCGGCGGGGTCGTTCGCGGGCCAGGTAGGCGCGGATGGCCTGCCGTTTGTCGTCAATCAGGGTGGACAGCCGCTGCCGCGCCTCTGGTGATTCGCTCATGATCCGATCCCAGCTTCCCTCGCCGATCCTTGGGTCCGGTGGGCTGGCCAACGCGGACACCAACAGGATGCTCCCGCGCGTGTGGGGTGTCTAGAGTGAGCGCCGTCCAGAGTGCGCGCCACCCCAACTGACTCGCAGTAGGTGCCGTTTTGAAGGCTCAAAACGGCACCTACTGCGAGTTACTTGGGCGCGGACTGGCACACCCGGCTTAAACAAAAGCAGGGCCCGTCCGAAGACGGGCCCTGCTCGAAACCTAACGGTCCCGCAGCTCTAAAGAATTAGAGCGACTGGATGTTTACGGCCTGGGGACCCTTGGGGCCCTGCTCGGTTTCGAAGGAAACCTTCTGGTTCTCTTCGAGGGAGCGGAAGCCGGAAGAGGCGATCGCGGAGTAGTGTGCGAAGACATCCTGTGAGGAGTCATCGGGGGAAATGAAGCCGAAGCCCTTTTCAGCGTTAAACCATTTGACGGTACCAGTAGCCATTATTTTTGTCCTTCGTGAAGGTGGAGGAACTGTCCCGACTTTCGGGTCCTCCTGTTTGGGGTGCTCAAAACCGCTGCTTCAGAAGAACGCGGACTTTCGACCGCGCGTACTGCCTGAACTACGAACTGCATAAACACAACAACAGGATCAACAGTACAGGAGATTTCCGGAGAAGATTACCACCGGGCTGGGAGACGGCCGACGACGGCCGACCAGCACCGCCGTTTGGCGCCCGACGTCAATGCCGCGGCGGCCACGCAGCCCAGCCGCCGGTCACCTGCCGCAGCCGGCGCTCCGCCGCCTCAAGGCGGGAAGGGTCTACCGGGCCAGGTTCGCCCTGCCCGCTTTCGAAGCCGGAGCCGTCGACGGCGGTGACCGCGTACTCGCTCCACCGGCGGCGGCCCACCGGGTAGCGTTCGCTGTACCCGCCTGCGGCGACCGCGAGCGCCAGCCGCTCCAGCCGGTCCGCGGCGGTCTCGGCCGTTTCGTCGCACGCATCGCAGCCGCAGACCGGAAACGGGAAGTCGTGCAGCACCCCGGCGTGCACCATGATGCCGGGATACCCGGTCCACACAAACGTCAGAGGCGCCGCCCCCGAACTCCGCGGCGTGACCCGCACCGCTCCCCTCACGTCCGAAGCCTCCCGCAGCAGCTCGCCCGCGTGGGCCGGATCCTCGTCAACGTCGACGTCGTACACGGCGGCCAGATGGTCGATCAGGGCGCGGGCGACGTCGTGCAGCCCCGCGAAACGCTCGGGGTGGCTGTCTACGCCGTAGGTGTCCGGGTCGGGACCGTCGGCACCCCACCGCCTGCCGTAGCGGAGGGGCTCCCCCGTGGCGGAATAGAACGTCGACGTCGGCAGGGGTGGCCGGGCGTAGCGGGGCGCGCCCGGCGGCGGGGGTACCGGGACGGGCCGCGCAGCCGGTGAATCGTCCGGTTCGTCCGTGGCCCAATCGGCCAGCTTGGACAGGAGCCCACGGACGGCGTCGTCGTCGGCACTGTCCAACGCGTCGAGCAGTCGGTCGACTTCGAAGCCCGTCTCGCGGTTTCCTACGGTCGACGGGGCGCCCTCATAGGTGGTCCAGTGCGCGTCGGGCCTCAGCCGGACCAGGGCGTTCCCCAAGAAGATGGCTGCCGCTGCGCGGAGGCCGCCGTCGTGGTCGAGGTCGGCGCCGGATGCGCGGAGGAACCGGATGAGCCTGGCGGGATCCGAGGCCAGCTCGTCGGCCGGCTCTCCGCGGCCGGCGTAAAACTCCACGAACGGAGCGYAGCCGCCGACGTGCCGGACCGCCGCCGGAGGGCCGGCCGCTTCCCGGTACAGCGCCACTCCGCGCGGCATGGGCACCGGCAATCCGGTGGGCGGCCCGTCGAAGAAGTCCTCTGCTGTCCCCATACCCGCGATCCTAGTGCGCGGGTCAGCGGAGCAACCGGGTAAGCGACGGCGCGGGCGCTGCAGGTTCCGGGCGCCTGCCCGCAACCTCGCCCCTTACCGCTGCCCCGACCCCGCGTCCGCCAACTCCCGGACGGGCTGAGCCACCGGCGCAGCGGCCGGCTCCGCCACGGCAACGTCCCGCCGGACCCCGCGATCCACAGCGCGTTCCACAGCGCGTCCGACGGCGATCGAGAGCCRCTGGGAGGGCCGTTCCACGTAGCGGTGGAACAGCTCAGCGGCCACGAAGGAGGCGCCGACGGAGACGGCGAGCGCCAGGGGCAGCGAGACCGACCGGAGCAGGGTGACACCGGCCAGGATGATCGGCAGGTGCACCAGGTAGAGGCTGAAGGAGACCCGGCCCAGCCACTGCGCCCCGGCCGTGTCGCCGAGCTTCTTGGCCGGCTCGCACAGCAGGAACACGAGGACGATCAGGGTCGCACCCAGAGTCACGAGCGCCTCGACGCCGAGGATCGGCCGCTCGCGGCTGAACCATTCCGCGTTGGCCAGCAAGAGCCCGGCGGCGGCCACCGGCACCCAGACCGGGCGCGGCCAGGACCGGGTCAGGTCGCGGATCCGCTCGCGCTCGACGCCGAGGACGGCCCCGATGACGAAGATCGGCAGATATGTCAGCCAGTCCACGTGCTGCACTGCGCCCACCACGGCCAGCAGCAGGGCAACCCCGAGCTTCACCAGCCAGAGCCGCCGCCAGCGGAGCGCGATCAACACGTAGACCGGGAGCAGCAGGGAGAACACGACTTCCCACTTCAGCGACCAGAGCGGGGTGTTGATGGTGCTCGCGTTGAGCAGGAGCAGGCCGTCCTTGGCGATCTGCCCCAGGCTCGGGTGGATCACATACATGTCCGCCCAGGAGCTCTGCAGCGGCGACGTCGAGCGCGGAATCAGCGCAATCAGCGCGACCGCCAGGGCCAGGGACGCCCAGGCCGGCAGGTAGAGGCGGAGCAGGCGCTTGGCATAGTACGGCGCCCAGCGGTGGACCGCGCCCGGCCGGGTGAACGGCAGGACCAGGACGAAGCCGGAGAGCACGAAGAAGACGTGGACCGCAGGGGTGCCGTTCCAGAGTAGATGCAGCGGTGAGAACACGGCCCAGGCCTCTTCGCTGCTGAGCGCCTCGGACCGGTCGTTGAAGACCGCTCGTCCAATGGTCGGCAGGGTGGAGAGTACGTGGCAGGCGACCACAACAAGGGCGGCGATCCCGCGCAGCCCATCTAGCTGGGTGACTCGGGTTTGTCTAGACTGATTCGGCATTCACCCCATGTTACCAGTTCGTTATATTGAGTCGGCGGCCGCGGAGTGCACTGCGGCCACGACGTGGGGACGCAACGCCCGGCGTCGTGGTCCCGCCTGGGCAGAACCGTCGGATGCACCGCACCTTCAAGGTCACGCTGAGCAGATTAGTATCTTCAACGTCCTAATGACCGCTCAATAAGTCTTTGGTTAATCACAAGCTGGGGTCCTACTATTCATACGGACCACGTGAGGACCGTCACCGGCGATGGTCATCACTTCTTGGAGAGAGCACTGAGGCTCTCTCTGTAATGCCTTTGATACGAACTTTGGAGCACCATGCCCACCGGCACACAGCCAGCAGTTGACAAGAAACTCTCACCCCAATTGAAGAGAGTCATACTTTCCGGTTATTTGGGAAGTTCGATCGAGTATTACGACTTCCTTCTATACGGGGTTATCGCCAGCCTGGGTGTCTTTTCGAAGGTCTTCTTCGCGGGAGCCGGAGACCTCGGCGGCCTTCTAGCCTCGTTCGCGACCCTCGCGGTGGGCTACATCGCCCGTCCGATCGGCGGGATGATCTTCGGTCACTTTGGAGACAAGGTCGGCCGTAAATCCATGCTCGTAATCACCATGTCCCTCATGGGTGGTGTGAGTGTGCTGATCGGGCTCATTCCCCCGGCCCAGATGATCGGTGTCGCGGCCCCAATCCTCCTGGTAACGCTGCGGGTAGTGCAGGGAATTGCGGTTGGCGGGGAATGGGGAGGCGCAGCATTGCTGGCCCTGGAACATGCACCGAAGGGGCGCCGCGGGTTCGCTTCGAGCATCGCAAACGTCGGCGCTGCCACGGGCACCCTGCTTTCCACCACGATTGTCCTCGCCGTCCGGACCGTCATGACGGATGAACAGTTCTTCGCATGGGGTTGGCGCATTCCCTTCCTGGTCAGTGCCCTGCTCGTGGCTATCGGGCTCTGGGTCCGTCTCTCGGTCCAGGAGTCGCCGCTGTTCAAGGAAATGATGGAAGAAGCAGCGAAGAAGAAGGGTGAGAAGGTCCGTTCCCCGTTGTGGGTTGTGGTGACGAAGTACCCCAAGGCCGTGGCGATCTCGGCGTTCAGTTCGGTTGGGGCATTCGTTTACCTGGCCCTTATGGGTACTTTTGCTCTCTCGATGATGACCAAGAACGGCGTCTCGGTTCCCGACGCGCTGATGGTTCAGGCAGTGGCTGCCATTGTCCACGTGGTCTCAATGCCGTTCTTTGGTGCCCTTTCGGACAAGGTGGGCCGCCGCGCTGTGATTCTGGGTGGCTCAACCGTGGGGCTGGTCTTCGCGTATCCAATRCTCTATGCCTTTAGCACGGGCAATACCTGGCTCTGCCTGGTGGCGCTGCTCATTGGCAACGCGCTGATTCACTCTGCCATCTTCGGGCCCTTGGCCTCATTCATCGCCGAGATGTTCGGCACCGGAAACCGGTACTCCGGCGCTTCGCTGGGTTACCAGTTGGGGTCCACAATCGGATCGGGTTTCGCGCCGCTGATCGCAATCTCGATCCTCGCCACCGGCGGCGGCAACAACTACCCGATGGTGGCACTCTTTGTGGCCGGCGTGTGCCTGATCAGCATCGTGGCAACGTACCTGGCCAAAGAATCCAAGGAGAAGGACCTGGGCGAAACGCTCCCAGAGAAGTCCTCGGAGGACTCCCCGGAAATCCTCGTCAGCAGCCGCTAGCCCGCCCCCGCCAGCCCAGCCCGGCCACCGACGACCTGCTCGGCAACTATCCGCAGGCCCTGACGCACGGCGCACTGGTTCAGGCAGCGCTGCCTTCGCGGGACGCGGCCCGCGAAGGCAGGGGTGAAACCGACAAGTCATAAGCTGGGTGCCATGACCACAGCCACCGACGACCGGAACCGCCCCGGCTCCCGTGTCTCGCAAGCGGTGCAGACCCTCACGCCCGGGTACTTCGCCCTCACGATGGCCAGCGGCATCATCTCGGTGGGGCTCGAGCTCGAAGGTTTCGGCGCACTGTCGGCGGCGCTCCTGGTGGTCTGCGCGGTGTCCTACGCCGTGATCCTGGTGCTCAGCCTGGTGCGCCTGGCGAGGTTCCGCGCGGACGTGCGCCGCGACTTCCTGGACCCCGGCCGGGCGTTCGGCTTCTTCACCTTCATCGCCGGAACGAATGTGCTCGGCGTGCGCCTGGGGATGGCCGGGTGGCCGGGGACGACGGCGGCGCTACTGGCCCTCGCAGTGCTCGCCTGGGTGGTGCTGGGCTACGTTGTGCCGTGGACCGCGGTGCTGGGCCGGGACGAGCGGCCCGTGCTGAAGGACGCCAACGGCTCCTGGTTCATCTGGTGCGTGGCCAGTCAGTCCGTGGCGGTCGGGGCGGCGTCGCTGGAACCCCTCGCCGCGCCGGACTGGCGCGCGGCACTGGCGCTGGTCGCCGTCGTCGCCTGGTCCGTGGGGCTCATCCTGTATGCGGCGGTGGGGATCTTCGTCTCGCTGCGGCTGATGACCTACCCCATCCGGCCCGAGGACCTGCGCCCGTCGTACTTCGTGGCCATGGGCGCCATGGCCATCAGCGTCCTCGCCGGGGCGCGGATCGTCGAAATGGCCGGCGCGCCGATGGTGGACGCAACGCGGGGGCTCGTGGCCGGCTCCTCGGTGGTTTTCTGGGCCTTCGCCTCGTGGCTCTTCCCGGTCCTCCTCGCCGCCGGATGGTGGCGGCACGGAATCCACCGCGTGCCACTGTCCTACGAACCCGGCCTCTGGAGCGTCATCTTCCCGCTGGGCATGTACGCCGTTGCCGGGATCTATCTGGGGCGCGCCGACCAACTTCCCCTGGTGGCGCTGATCGGACGCACGGAACTGTGGCTGGCTGTCGCGGCGTTCCTTGTTACCTTTGCCGCGATGCTGTGGCACCTGTGGGTCACGCTGGTGCGCCCCGGCCGGCGACGCCAGAGGTGACGCCCGCGCCTCCCACAGCGCCGGGCGACAGTTCCCGTCCTCGACGAACGGACAAGGCGGGACCCGCGCGTTAGGTTATTGACCGCCGTTTGGGGCCGGAGTAATTTACCCAGTAGCCGTGCTGTAACCCGTTGGGACGCTGGCTAACCTCGTTTTCTGAAATCACGCCAAGGCAAACCGCGCGACCCTGCTGGTTGCCAAGGTGCATCCGGTCTCCGCCGCTGTGGAAGCCTGCGGCATAGGCTTTTGCCCTCCAAGACGCAGGGCCCCGTCGGCTGCTAAACCAATTACCCGGCACTGCCCCAGTGGCCGTGCCCAGTTGCCCGGGCCTGCCCCGCCCGGGTGAATCGGAGTACACGGTGGACAACAGCTCTTTCCAGGCCCTCCAGGAGAAAGTGCGGGGCCAGGTCATCACCAGCGATCAGGCGGACTACGACACCGCGCGTGCCGTCTTCAACGGAATGATCGACAAACGCCCTGCGGCCATTCTGCGTGTGTCGCAAGTCGCGGACGTCATCGCAGGCGTGAACTTCGCGCGGGACACCGGCCTGGACCTGGCGCTGCGCGGCGGCGGCCACAGCGCGCCCGGGTTCGGGACCTGCGACGGCGGCCTCGTCATCGACTTCACCGACTCCCGGGGCGTGCGCGTGGATCCCGCCAACGGGACAGCACGGGCCGAAGCCGGAGTGACGTGGGCGGACTTCAACCACGCCACGAGCGCATTCGGCCTTGCCACCACCGGAGGCATCATTGGATCAACTGGTGTTGCTGGACTAACTCTCGGCGGAGGCATCGGCTACCTCGCCCGCAAGTACGGGCTCTCGTGTGACAACC
>NZ_JBFRFD010000130.1:0-7709 GCF_052114645.1 Arthrobacter sp. 2YAF22_2 | reverse complement strand
ACATTGGACGGTCCGACGCCAAGGAATTCGACCGCGACTACCGCTACCTCCGGCTGCTCGAACACCGGATCCAGCTGTTCCAGCTGCGCCGCACGCACCTCATGCCGGTCAAGGAAGCCTCGCTGCGCTCCCTCGCCAAGGCGGTGCTGGGCCCGTTCTCGAACGAGCGCCCGCATCCCGATGCGCTGCTCGCGGCGTGGCGGAAGACCAAGAGGTCCGTGCGGGAGCTGCATGAGCGCATCTTCTACCGGCCGCTGCTGAACACCGCGGCCGCGCTGAGCAGCGAGGACGCCAGGCTCACCCCGGAAGCCGCCCAGGGCCGGCTCGCCGCGCTCGGTTACCTCGACCCGCCCGGCGCCATGCGCCACATTGAGGCGCTCACCGGCGGGGTCAGCCGCCGCGCCGCGCTGCAGCGGCAGCTGCTGCCGATTCTCCTCGGCTGGCTCGCCGAAGGCGTGGACCCCGACGGCGGCCTGTTGGCCTTCCGGCGGGTCAGCGAGGCGCTCGGCACCACGCACTGGTACCTTGGCCTGCTCCGGGATTCGACGGCGGCTGCCGAGCGGCTGTGCCATGTGCTCTCCAATTCGCGGCTGATCTCGGATCTGCTGGAAGTCTCGCCCGAGTCCGTCGCGTGGCTGGGCTCGGACAAGGATCTGCTCCCGCTCAGCTATGAGGCGCAGTGGCTGGAGATCACCTCCAAGATGTCCCGCCACGCGGACCCCGAAAACGCGATGCGCCTCATCCGGCTGATCCGTCGCCGCGAGATCCTGCGGATCGCCATCGCGGACAGCGCCGGGCTGCTGGACCAGGACCAGGTGGGGGAGGCGCTGGCCGATACCGACCGCGCCGCCGTGCTCGGCGCGCTCCGGGTCGCCGAGACGGTGGTCACCGCGCGGGAGCCGCTGAAGACCCATGTGCTGGTGGTGGCGATGGGGCGCCAGGGCGGCCGGGAGATCGGCTACGGATCCGACGCCGACGTGATCTATGTGCACCGCGGCCTGCCGGGCGTTCCGGAGGACGAGGCGCAGCAGCAGGCAGCGCGGATCGTCGGGAAGCTCTCCAGCCTGCTGACCCAGCCGCTCAGGCCCGCGATCCTCGCCGAGCGTGTCCTCGCGGTGGATGCGGACCTGCGGCCGGAAGGCAAGAACGGGCCGATGGTGCGGTCCCTCGAGTCCTACGCCGAGTACTACCGGCGCTGGTCCCTCGTCTGGGAGGCCCAGGCGCTGCTGCGGGCCCGGCCGATGGCCGGCGACGACCAGCTCGCCGCCGATTTCGTGGCCTTGATCAATCCCATCCGGTACCCGGACAGGCTGTCCGACCACGACGTCCGCGAGGTCAGGCGGGTCAAGGCCCGGGTGGAGGCCGAGCGGCTGCCCCGCGGCGCGGACCCGGCCCGGCACCTGAAACTGGGCCGCGGCGGCCTGAGCGACGTCGAATGGCTCGCCCAGTTGCTGCAGTTGCGGCACGCCGGGCGGCACCCGGAGCTACGGACCACGTCCACCGTGGAGGCCCTCGAGGCGGCTGCCAGCCTGGAGCTGCTGGAGGCCGGGGAGGTGGTGCTGTTGTTGCGGGCCTGGCGGCTGGCGAGCCGGATCCGTTCGGCCAACGTGATCTGGACCGGCCGGGCCTCGGACCTGCTGCCGTCCTCACGACGCGACCTTGAGGCGGTGGCCCGCTGGTGCGGCTACGGGCACGGAAATGCCGCCGCGCTGGAGGAGGACTACCTGCGGCTCAGCCGCCGGGCACGTGCCGTTTTTGAGCGCGTCTTTTACGGCCAATAGGCGGCTGTGCAGGCCGTGTCCGCTACCGGCGTACAAATGCGGGTAACCTCGAGGGGTACTTTGCCGGTCCTGGGGACCGGTTGTCGCACTTACCTAGGGGTTGTTTGAACTTGCCCAGACTCCAGCAGACCSGGGCCGCCAGGCCGCGGTGGGTCACGGTCATCGGAGCGTTGCTGGCCTTTGCCGCCATGCTCTTCGGTGCCGTAGGCGCCGCCGCGGCGCCGACGGACGCACCGTCGGTCACCGCCGGTTCAGCGCATCCGGCCGCCGCGCCGTCGAGCCTTTCCGGAAAGACCTTTGTCATCGGGACGGACACCACGTTCGCCCCGTTCGAGTTCCGCGACGCGGGCGGTGAACTGACCGGCATCGATATGGACATCATCCGGGAGATCGCCAAGAAGCAGGGATTCGCCGTCGAGATCAAGTCGCTCGGCTTCAACGCGGCCCTGCAGGCGCTCTCGTCCAACCAAGTGGATGGCGTGATCGCCGGCATGTCCATCACGGAGCCCCGCAAGCAGATCTACGACTTCTCCGACCCCTACTTCGAGTCGGGCGTCCAGATGGCAGTCGCAAAGGCCAACTCGGACATCAAGAGCTACGGTGACCTGAAGGGTAAGACCGTCACGGCCAAGACCGGCAGCGAGGGCGAAACGTTCGCGAAGTCGATAGCCGATAAGTACGGCTTCACGGTCAAGTCACTGGACCAGTCCGCCACCATGTACGAGCTCGTAAAGTCCGGGAACGCCGTCGCCGTCTTCGATGACTACCCGGTGCTGGCCTACGGCATCAGCCAGAACAACGGCCTCAAGGCCGTGACCGGGAAGGAAAAGGGCGGCTCCTACGGATTCGCCGTCAACAAGGGCAGGAACCCGGAACTGCTGCAGGCGTTCAACACCGGACTGGCGGACCTGAAGTCCAGCGGCAAGTACCAGGAGATCCTGGACAAGTACCTCAAAGACCCGACGCAGGCCACCCCGACCAGTTTCTGGGACCTGCTGGTCAACAGCTTCCCCGCCCTCATGAAGGGCCTGGGCAACACCGTCCTGGTCACCGCGATTTCCTTCGCCGTGGCCATGCTGATCGGCCTGCTGATGGGCTTCCTGAAGATCTCCACGAACGTTGTCCTGCGCGGGATCGCCACCACCTTCGTCAGCGTCTTCCGCGGCACGCCGCTGCTGGTCTGGGCGTTCTTCTTCTACTTCGGCATCCCGCAGCTGACCGGCCAGCCGATCAACATCTGGGTGGCCGGCGTGCTGACGCTCAGCCTCAACTCCGGCGCCTACATCACCGAGATCGTCCGGGGCTCCATCCAGTCCGTGGACCCGGGCCAGCTCGAAGCCAGCCGCAGCCTGGGCCTTGGCTACGCGAAGTCCATGCAAAAGGTCGTGGTCCCGCAGGCGTTCAAGATCATGACGCCCTCCCTGATCAACCAGCTGATCATCATGCTCAAGGACAGCTCGCTGCTGCTCGCCATCGGCTTCGCCGAACTGCTTTACCAGGGCCAGCAGATCTACGCCGGGAACTTCCGGATTACCGAAACCCTGCTGATCGTCGCTGTCCTGTACTTCGTGGTCATCATGCTGCTGACCAAGCTGGCCAACGTTGCGGATAAGAGGTTCAACAAATGAGCGCTGTAGTCACTGCACCCAGCAAGATCTCCGTCCGGGAGCTGACCAAGTCCTTCGGCACCAACAACGTCCTCAAGGGCATCAACGCCGAGGTCGCCGAGGGCGAGGTGGTCTGCGTGATCGGGCCGTCCGGCTCCGGCAAGTCCACCTTCCTGCGTTGCCTGAACAAGCTGGAGGACATCACCGGGGGCCACGTCACGGTGGACGGCTTCGACGTGACCGACCCCAAGGTGGACATCAACGAGGTCCGCCGGCATATCGGCATGGTCTTCCAGCACTTCAACCTGTTCCCGCACATGTCCGTGATCGAGAACATCATGCTGGCACCGGTCGAATCGGGGAAGCAGGGCAAGGCTGAAGCCCGGGCTGGCGCCCTGAAGCTGCTGGAACGCGTCGGACTCGCCGAGAAGGCCGATGCCCGGCCGGCGTCGCTCTCCGGCGGCCAGAAGCAGCGCGTTGCCATTGCCCGGGCACTGGCGATGAACCCGGACATCATGCTCTTCGACGAGGCCACGTCGGCGCTGGACCCGGAAATGGTGGGCGAGGTGCTGCAGGTCATCAAGGACCTGGCGCGGGAAGGCATGACGATGGTGCTGGTCACCCACGAGATGGGCTTCGCCCGTGAAGTGGCGGACCGGGTCCTGTTCATGGCCGACGGCGTCATCTGCGAACAGGGTGCGCCGGAGGACCTGTTCGGCAACCCGCAGCAGCCCCGGACCCGGGAGTTCCTCTCCAAGGTCCTCTGAGCGGTCGATTGGATAGGTTTCAGTCATGTCCCAACACGTGTGGTTGATCGCCTTGAAAAACCTCGACGACGACGCCCGGGCGATCAAGCTGGGCGAGGTTGCCGGGCTGGAGCTTGGCGAGGGGCAGCAGCAGTTTGTCGGCGACCCGTTGCGGACGATGCTGGTGGGCCTCGAGGAGGACACCCGCTTTCCATACGTCCTCGATTCGGACGGCGCGGCCGTCGGCGTCGCGACCCTGCAGGCCGGCGCTGCCCGCGCCGCCGGCTGGGCCGATGACGACTCGGTTTGGCTGCTCCGCGGCTTCCTCGTGGACCGGCGGCGGCAGGGCAGGGGTTTCGGCGCCGCCGGCGCGGCCGGGGCCGTGCGGGAGGCTGCCCGGCTGACGGCCGCGCTGGGCGGGGACCAGCGCGGCGTCGTCCTGTCCGTCAATGAGGCCAACCCGGCCGGGCAGGCCGCCTACCGCAAGGCCGGCTTCGAAGACCGCGGGCAATACCTCGGCGGCGACGCCGGCCCGCAACGGATCATGTACCGGGGGTTCTGAACCGGCCCCCCGGGGCTGCCACAGCGCATCGCGGCGCGGCGCCAGGGCACTTCGTCCGTGCGTCGCGTCGCTGCCGAGCACGCCCGGCAGGTCCGCTGTACGCTTGCGAAGGACATCGTGAAAATTGGGGGAATTGTGGAGTTCAAGCGTGCAGCCGGAGTCTTCGTGGCCGGTATTTCGTTATTGTTCGGGGGCCCGCTCCTGAGCTATGTCGCGGTCTTGTTTTTGACCTGGTCGGCTTCGAGGGGAGACGGCGGCATGGTGGCCGTGTTCATGGGTGTGGTGTTCGTCGGGGGGGTGCTCGCCTTGGTGGGGTTCGTTATGTTGATCGTGGCGACCCGCAGGGCACTGGCAAAGATTGATGCTCTCCCCGTCCGCACGCAACCTGCATCAAGGCAGGATCGGTACGCGTCCAATTACTGACCACGCTGCGGTATCCGGCTTTTCCAGCTCGTTCGAGCCGCCCCGTCAACCTTCGTTGACGTTGCTTCCCCCCGTCAACTAATGTTGACGCCAGGAGGTGCGCCATGCAGACGCTGATTGGCTCGATGGACGGCAAGGGGCCGGCGGAGGCGCTTTACGCGGTAGCAGAGTTGCACAAGGAGCTGGCCCGCACGGAAACCGAGGTGGTACTCCGCGCCCGCCGGGCCGGGCTCTCCTGGGAGGCAATTGCGGTGTGCCTCGGCATTAGCAAGCAGGCCGTCCACAAGAAGTACGGCAAGCGCTGAGGCGGCGACGACAACCTAAAGGCCACCAAGGGAAGACCAGGCGCGGCCGGGCACAACACAAAGGCCGGCCCGAGGTTTGAAACCTCGGGCCGGCCTTTGTGTGCGTGGACTTTAGACGCCGTAGTAGAGCTCGAACTCGTATGGGTTCGGGCGCAGCGACAGCGGGCGGATCTCGTACTCGTACTTGTACTCGATCCAGGTGTCGATCAGGTCCTGGGTGAACACGCCGCCCGCCTGCAGGAACTCGTTGTCCTCGGCGAGGGCTTCCAGGGCTTCCTCGAGCGTGCCCGGGGCCTTGGGGATGTCCTTGGCTTCCTCGGCGGGGAGCTCGTAGAGGTCCTTGTCGATCGGAGCCGGGGGTTCGATGCGGTTGCGGATGCCGTCGATGCCGGCCATCAGCTGGGCGGCGAACGCCAGGTAGGGGTTCGACGACGGGTCCGGAGCGCGGAACTCGATGCGCTTGGCCTTCGGGTTGGAGCCGGTGATCGGGATGCGGATACCGGCGGAGCGGTTGCCCTGCGAGTAGACCATGTTGACCGGAGCTTCGAAGCCCTTGACCAGGCGCCGGTAGGAGTTCACCGTCGGGTTGGTGAAGGCCAGGACGGCGGAGGAGTGCTTGAGGAGGCCGCCGATGTACCAGCGGGCGGTGTCCGAGAGGCCGGCGTAGCCCTTCTCGTCGTAGAACAGCGGCTCGCCGCCCGTCCACAGCGACTGGTGGCAGTGCATGCCCGAGCCGTTGTCACCGAAAACGGGCTTCGGCATGAAGGTGACGGACTTGCCCCAGGCGTCGGCGGTGTTCTTGATGACGTACTTGAATTTCTGCAGGTCATCGGCCGCGTGGGTCAGGGTGGTGAACTTGTAGTTGATCTCAGCCTGGCCGGCGGAACCGACCTCGTGGTGGCTGCGCTCGACCTCAAGGCCGGCCTCATCCAACGCGATGCACATCGCGTCGCGCAGGTCGGCCTGCTTGTCGGTCGGGGAGACCGGGAAGTAGCCGCCCTTGACCGGAGTCTTGTAGCCGAGGTTTCCGCCCTCTTCTTCGCGGCCGCTGTTCCAGTGTGCTTCCTCGGAGTCGATCTTGTAGAAGCTGCCCTGCGGGGAGGACTGGTACTGCACGTTGTCGAAGACGAAGAACTCGGCCTCGGGGGCAAAGAAAGCCGTGTCCGCGATGCCGGTGGAGGCCAGGTAGGCCTCGGCTTTCTCAGCCACGCCGCGGGGGTCGCGGTGGTACGGGTCGCCGGTCCGCGGGTTCACGATGGAGAAATTCAGCGCAAGGGTCTTCTCCAGGCGGAAGGTATCAACGAACGCGGTCGTGACGTCCGGGATGAGCTGCATGTCCGACTCGGCGATGCCCTGGAAGCCGCGGATCGACGAACCGTCGAAGAGCTGGCCGTTGACGAAGAAGTCCGCGTCTACGCTCTTGGCGGGCACGTTGAAGTGCTGCTGGACGCCCGGGAGGTCGGTGAAGCGGATATCGACGAATTTGATGTCTTCGTCTTTGATGAACTTGAGGACTTCGTCCGCAGTCTTGAACATCTATGCTCCTTACGCATATGAAAAGATCTGGCCGTCAGGCCGTGTGGTCCAGCGCAGCCGGACGGCGGGGAAAACGCAACGTCCGCCCCGCGTAGCTCGCCGCTGGCAACTGTTACCACCCTAAGGACATGGGATTTCCCCGCGGTGTCCGCTTTGTTTCGGGCAGGTTACAGAATGCGCTGACGTGTTAAAGCTAGTCGTTGTCCACAGTGTGGCCTATCCGGGTCCGTAACGTGACCAGCGGGAGTCCAAATGGTGGACAGTCCGGAGCCCTCCTGGGAGCCGATAGGCTTGGAGGGTGGTTGATCGTAAAGACATAGGCTCGYGGCTCACCGGACCGGACACGTCCGGCATCTCTAAGTATCCGGGGGAGCGGTTGGGCCTGCCTGAGTCCGGTACTGACTCGATTGCCCGCGCGGGCCGCCGGATCGTGGCCATCTGCGTTGACTGGGGGATCGCCCTGCTGATCAGCAACTTCGCCTTTGCCGGCAACTCATGGGCCACCCTCGCGGTCTTCGCCGTCGAGCAAGCCCTCCTGGTCGGTACGCTGGGGTACAGCATCGGCCACCGGATCATGGGGATCCACGTCGTCCGGCTCGGCGGCGGCCCGGCGGGCCCGCTCGCGGCCCTGGTCCGCAGCGTGCTGCTCTGCTTGGTGATCCCCGCGGTCATCTTCGACCCCGACCACCGCGGCCTGCACGACAAAGCCATGAACACGGTCCTCGTCCGGATGTAGTGGTCGCCGGCAC
>NZ_JBFRFD010000129.1:0-7734 GCF_052114645.1 Arthrobacter sp. 2YAF22_2 | reverse complement strand
CCGTAGGGCGCGTCCTCGAGCAGGGCGGCCCGGAGCACCGTGTCGACGGCGGCCGCGGGAAGCGTTCCGGCGAGGGCCTCTACCGGCGGGGCGGCGGGGCGGGCTGAGGCGGTGGCTGTCATGACGGAATCCTTTGTTTCGGACGGGAGGAGCTGGCAAGCCGGTGGCTATACGCTCCAGGCTGCGGGGTGGAGCGGGCCGGGGCGGCGAGCACTCCCTGGACTGTGGCGCCGGAGGAGGCAGTGACGCCGGAGGCTGGGTCGGCCCGGTAGTGGGCGCCGAGGGAGCCGGTGCGGGCCCGGGCGGCCTCCACGAGCAGTCGGGCGGCCAGCAGCAAGTTCCGATCCTCGTGCACGCGCGGGTCCCCCGCGTCCGTCACCCCCTCCGGCCGGACGACGGCGGCCCACTCCGCAAGCTGGGCGGCTGCAGCATGGAGTTCATGCTCGGAGCGCAGCACCCCAGCATGCGTAGTCATCAACCGCCCCAGCGCATCCCTGCTGAACGACCCGGGCCCAGGCACAGACTTCATAACAACCTCGGGCGAACCGGCGGGGGAATATTCCCGGGCACCGCCCAGGGCCGACTGCCCACCGTCATTCGACGGCGTTCCGGAAGCGTGCGTCAAGGTGAGGCCGCCCGCGGCCGAGGCAGCACGCGGAGGAACGGCGTCGAACGACGCCCAGCTCGATTGGCCAGCGATAAAGTTTTCCACCGCCCGCCGCCCGAAAACCAACCCTTCGAGCAGCGAATTGCTGGCCAGCCGGTTGGCGCCCTGGACGCCGGTGCACGCAACCTCCCCCGCTGCGTAGAGCCCCGGCACCGAGGTCCGTCCGCTCAAATCCGTGGCGACCCCGCCCATCCAGTAGTGCGCGGCCGGCGACACGGGCAGCGGTTCGGCGGTCCAGTCGTAGCCGGCGGCGCGCGTCCGTGCGGTGATGGTCGGAAACCGCCGCGCGAGGAAGCCTGTCCCCCGGCGCGTTTCGATGCCGCGGGCGTCAAGGTAGACGGGACTGTCCGCCGGTAGCCCGGCAGCCGCCAGATGCAGCGCGATGCTGCGGGAGACGACGTCGCGCGGGGCCAGCTCCGCGTCCGCGTGGTAGCCGGGCATGAACCGGTGGCCGGCGGCGTCCAGCAGCAAGGCGCCCTCGCCGCGGACCGCCTCGGAGATCAGCAGCGCGGGCGGCCCGCCGGGCACTTCGGCCGCGGCGAGCGTGGTGGGGTGGAACTGGAAGAACTCCAGGTCGCGGACGGCTGCCCCGGCGCGCCAGGCCAGGGCAAGGCCGTCGGCGGTCGCGACCGAGGGGTTGCTGGTGCGCGCAAACAGCCGTCCTGCCCCGCCGGTGGCGAGCAGCACGGCGTCGGCGTCCAGGTGGTTCAGTTCTCCGCCGGCGAGGTAGGCGACGCCGGTGACGGGGCCCGAAGTGGCGCGGGAGGCAGGGTTGCGGTTTCCGGTCAGGAGTTCGGTCACGAAGGCGCCCGTCTCGACCCGCAGCCTGCCCTGGCCGGCGCGGTCGAGCACCGCGGCGACCAGCCCGCGCGAAATGCAGGCACCGGTCGCGTCGCCGCCGGCGTGCAGGATGCGGGCCGCGGAATGCGCGGCTTCGAGTCCGAGCGCGGGTCCGCCGTCGGCCCCGACATCGAAGCGCACGCCGAAGCGGCGCAGCCCGGCAATGTCCCGGACGGCCTCGGTACACAGGGTGCCCACCGCTTCGGGGTTGTTGTGCCCGGCCCCGGCGGCGAGGGTGTCCGCGATGTGCGCCGCCACGGAGTCGCCCGGGGCGGCCTCCCCGGACGCCAGCACTGCGGACACCCCGCCCTGGGCGTAGAACGTGTTGCTCTCCTCGAGCGTTCCCTTGGTCAACAGGACGACCTCGGCGGCGGGAGCAGCCTCGGCGGCGAGCAGCGCCGCGTACAGCCCGGCGATCCCGCTGCCGACGACGACGAGGCGCCTGGTCACGGCCGGGCCGCCAGCATGCGTTCCAGTGCGACGCGGGCGGGTGCTGCGACGTCGTCCGCCACCGTGATGCGGTTGACCACCTCGCCGCGCACCAGCGCCTCCAGCACCCAGGCCAGGTAGCCGGGGTGGATGCGGTACATCGTGGAGCAGGGGCAGATCACGGGGTCCAGGCAGAAGATGGTGTGCTGCGGGTATTCCGCCGCCAGACGGTTGACCAGGTTGATCTCCGTACCGACAGCGAAGGTGGTGGGCTCGGCGGCGGCGGCAATGGCTTTCCGGATGAAGTCGGTGGATCCGGCGGAATCGGCGGCGTCCACCACCTCCATGGGGCACTCGGGGTGCACGATCACCTGGACGCCCGGGAACTCGGCGCGGGCCTTTTCGATCTGGGCCACGTTGAAGCGCTTGTGCACCGAGCAGAAGCCGTGCCAGAGGATCACGCGGGAGTCCAGCAGGGTCTGCTCCTTGTTGCCGCCGAAGTCCTTGCGCGGGTTCCACATGGGCATCTGYTCCARCGGSACSCCCATGGCCTTGGCGGTGTTGCGGCCCAGGTGCTGGTCCGGGAAGAACAGCACGCGCTGACCCCGCTCGAAGGCCCACTCCAGCACGGTGGCGGCGTTCGAGGAGGTGCAGACAATGCCGCCGTGCTCGCCGCAGAAACCTTTGAGCGCGGCCGAGGAGTTCATGTAGGTGACCGGAATGACCGGAACCCGGCCGTCGGCGTCGGGCTCCGTGCCGAACAGCTCCGCCAACTGTTCCCAGCATTCGGTGACCGAGTCGATGTCCGCCATGTCCGCCATCGAGCAGCCCGCGGCGAGGTTGGGCAAGATCACGGCCTGTTCCGGACGGGAGAGGATGTCCGCGGTTTCGGCCATGAAGTGCACGCCGCAGAAGATGATGGCCTCGGCGTCCGGCCGGGTCAGTGCGGCGTTGGCGAGCTGGAAGGAGTCGCCCACGAAGTCGGCATATTCGACCACCTCATCACGCTGGTAGAAGTGGCCCAGGATGACGGCCCGGTCGCCCAGCGCCGCTTTGGCGGCCCGGATCCGGGCGTCCAGTTCGGCGTCGCCGGCCACGCGGTATTCCTCCGGGAGCTGGCCCTGCCTGGGGGTCGACGTCGGCGCGATGTCCGCCATGGACGCGCCGGGACCGTACCCGGGGACGCCGGCCCGGGCCTCGTCGGCATCGAAGTCCCAGGGGCCGCGGACCAGGGCCGGGCTACAGGTGGAAGCTGTTGCCCTGCCGTTGGCGCCGCTGTCGGCCTGCTCGCGCGTAATCAGCTGGATCGCCGTGTTGACGCTGCTCATGGTGTGCTCCTGTTATCTGGATCGAGGCCGGGCCGGCCGGTAAAGCGGTAGAGGCGGGGAGGGCGGTGCTTGCCGCCCTGAAGGTAGTCGTCGGTTTCTTCGATTTCCGGGGCGGCCTTGATCTGGCGCCGGAAGTTGGCCGGGTCAAGCTCACGGTCCAGGACCGCCTCGTAGACTTCCCGGACCTGCGCGAGCGTGAAGTACTCGCCTAGCAGGTGGTAGGCGATCGAGCCGTAGGCCATCTTGTTCCGCAGCCGCCAGAGCGCGTAGTCGATGATCGCTTTGTGGTCGAAGGCCAGTTCGCCGAGCCGGTCGGCCCGGAACCAGCGGACGTTTTCGGATTCGTCGGCGAGCGCGGCCTCGGTGGGCTGGACGAGCGCCCAGTAGACGATCGACACCACGCGCTGGGTGGGTGAGCGGTGCAGGCCGCCGAAGGCGTAGAGCTGCTCGAGGTAGCTCGGGGCCAGTCCGGTGGTCTCGCGCAGGTTTCTGGAAGCGGCGTCCTGCAGCGACTCCGAGTGTGTCAGCGGGCCGCCGGGGAGGGCCCACAGACTTTTGAAGGGCTCCCGGATCCGGCGCACCAGCGGGATCCACAGCGTAGGGCGGCCGGAGCTCTCGCTCGGGCGCAACGCGAAGATCACGGTGGAAATGGCCAGCGACGGCGGCGCGAGCTGGCGCTCCGAGACGTTGCCTGGTGAGGTGTAGACGGCGATCGACCCCCGCGTTCCGGGGTCCGGACCGGCCTTTGCGGACCGCCCGGACGGTTCCGGCCGTACCGCCGGACTAGTTATAGTCAAATTGACTATAACTAATTCTACGACCCGATCGGCCGGAAGGGAAATATTTCACCCGCCGCGCGCAATTTCCGCCGGAAGGCCCACGGTTGAAAGCCGCGGGCCGCTGCTGTATTAATCGGCGGCATGGACGGAGTAAAGGACAGCGAAACAATCAGGACCTGCTATCTCGAGGCCGTACGTGCCTTCCTGGAACTGGTGGAACAGGTGCCGGACGCCGCCTGGTCGAAGCCGGGGCTGGGCGACTGGGACGTGCGCGGGCTCACCGGGCACGCCAGCCGGGCGCTGAGCACGGTGGGGACCTACCTCTCCGCACCCGCCACCGGGGTCTACGTTGACGGCCCGGTGGCCTACTTCCTGGCCGTCCGCAGCTCGATGGACCCGGATGTGATCGCCCGGCGGGGCCGGGAGACGGGCGAGGCGCTGGGAGCTGAGCCGGCCGCCGCCGTGAAGGACCTGGTAGAGCAGGTCACCACGCTGGTCCGCAATACCCCGGATGACGCGGCCGTGGCCTCGCCCGCGGGAACGATGCGCCTGGTCGACTACCTGCCGACGCGGACCTTCGAACTGGCCGTGCACACCCTGGATCTGGCCCGCGCGCTGGAACGCCCGGCACCGGCGGCACTGGGCCCCGCGGTGGCGGCGTCGCTGGAACTCGCGGCGGCAATCGGCGCCCACCTGCCCGCGGCCGGGGACCTGCTGCTCCTGCTCACCGGCCGCTCCGGCCTTCCCGGGAACCTCAGCGTGCTCTAGTTCGCGGGCCACGGCCGGCCCACTGCCCCGCCTGTCACTTGCTGACGGCGGCGGCTTCCAGCAGCGGCAGGGTCCGGCCCTGGAAGTGGGTGTTCAGCACGATCACCGACGAGGAACGCAACACGGTCTTCGTTGCGATCATGGCGTCCAGCACGCGCTGCAGATCAGAGTTGGAGCGCGCCGCAATGCGTGCCATCAGGTCCGAACTCCCGGAGACCGTGTGGATCTCGATCAGTTCCGGGATCCGCGCGAGCGCCTCGACGACGGCGTCGTGCCCGAGGTCCTGGTTGATGGTCAGCGAGCAGAACGCCACCACCGGATAGCCGAAGCGGGCCGGGTCCGGCTGCGGGACCCAGGAACCGATGACTCCGCTGTCCTGCATCCGGTCCAGCCGCGACTGCACGGTGGCGCGGGCCACCTTCAGCACCCGGGACGCCTCCAGGACGGAGGCCCGCGGGGAATCCGTGAAGAATCGGACAATCTTCGCGTCCAGCGGATCGACATCCACGTAATTTCCTTGTCATCGGGGTTTCACGGCACAAATCGCCGCAATTTGCGCCAACGGTTCTACAAACTGCCACCATGCTCTCACGCCGCCGGTGCCGAGCTGCCCTCCGGGGGCGGTAAATTCGTAAGGTCCCAAAAGGACGCCGCCACCAGCTAAGAAGGTTCGCCAGCATGACAACGAAGTCCGCCGCGGAGCGCCCGGCCCTGAAACTCGGCCACAGCATGAAGCCCCGCCAGCTCACCATGATGGGACTCGGCAGCGCCATCGGTGCCGGCCTGTTCCTCGGATCGGGGGCTGGCATCCAGGCGGCTGGCCCGGCCGTCCTGATCTCCTACCTGGTCGCCGGAACCCTGATCATCCTGGTCATGTGGGCCCTCGGCGAGATGGCCGCCGCCAACCCGAACAGCGGCGCGTTCTCCGTGTACGCACAAAAGGCCATGGGAAAGACGGCCGGGGCCACCGTGGGCTGGCTTTGGTGGTTGCAGCTGGTGGTGGTCATCGCGGCCGAAGCCCTCGGCGCCTCGGCGCTGCTGTTCACCGTCTGGCCAGTGATCCCGGTCTGGGGGCTGTCGCTGATCTTCATGGCCGCCTTCACGGCCATCAACCTGGCCGGGGTGAAAAACTTCGGTGAGTTCGAATTCTGGTTCGCCATTCTCAAGGTCGCCGCCATCCTGCTGTTCCTGGCCGTCGGCGTCGCGCTGCTGCTCGGCTGGCTGCCCGACGTCGCCTCCCCCGGGCTGGCCAATTTCACGTCGAACTTCGCCCYGGCTGGCCTGGGCGGCATCGCCACCGCGCTCTTCGTGGTGATCTTCGCCTTCGGCGGCACCGAAATCGTCAGCGTGGCCGCCGCCGAGACCGAAAACCCGGAACACAGCGTGGGCCTGGCCATCCGCACTGTCGTCTGGCGGATCCTGGTGTTCTACATCGGCTCCGTGTTCGTCATTGCCGCGATCCTTCCGTCGACGTCGGCGGCGCTCAAGTCTCCGTTCGCCGGCGTCCTGGACGCGGCCCGGATTCCGGGGGCGGGCACCGCCATCACCCTGGTCGCCGTCGTCGCCCTGCTTTCGGCGCTGAACGCGAACCTCTACGGCGCTTCGCGGATGGTCTATTCCCTGTCCGTGCGCGGCGAGGCCCCCCGGATCCTCTCGAAGCTGAACGTGGCGCGGGTTCCCGTGGTCGCCGTCGGCGTCTCGGTGGCCTTCGGCTTCCTGGCCGCCGTACTGGAGCTGCTTTTCCCGGACCGGGTGCTGCCGGCGCTCTTCCAGCTGGTCGGTTCAACCTGCCTGGTGGTGTGGGGCTCGGCATTGGTGTCCCAGCTGATCCTCCGCCGCCGCGCCGACCGCGACGGCACTCCCCTGCCGTTGCGGATGCGGGGCTTCCCCGGGCTGACCATCTTCGGCCTGGTGCTTCTGGCGCTGATCTTCGCGGTCGGCTTCAGCAGCCCGGAGAGCAGCAAGCAGCTCTTCGGCACCCTGGCGCTGATCGCCGGCATCGCCGCCGCCTGCTGGACCGGCGCGCGCCTCACGCGCTCCCGCCGCCCTGCCGACGCCGCCTGGCCCAAGTAGCTCGCAGTTGTTGCCGTTTTCAGGGCTCAAAACGACCACAACTGCGAGTCAGTTGGGCGGCGCCACCAGCGCCAGGTGATGTACAGATTGTCACCCTGAGGGGCGATGGAGTGTAGGCAATTGCGCAGCCTGATTACTGATCCTTGAGCTGATTGCCTACCGCCACTTAGGTGTCTAAGGTCACAGTCATGGACACACTCCCCCTTACGGTCCCCGACGACGACGCCGGGGCACTCACCCCCGCCCAGCTCCGCGAACTGTACTCGCTGATGGTCGCGGTCCGGCATCTCGACCGCTCCGCGATCGCCTGGCAACGGCAGGGCATCATCCCCGGCTATGCCCCGGAACTCGGGCAGGAGGCGGCACAGGTGGGCAGCGGCTACGCCGTGGACACCACCCGGGACTTTGTCTTCCCCACCTACCGGGAAATGGGCGTCGCCCGGACCATGGGCGTGGACATGGTGGGCTACATGGCAACGCACAAGGCCACCTGGCACGGCGGCCTGTACGATCCGCTCAAGTCCAAGCTCGCCCCGATCCAGGCCGTCGTCGCCGGATCCGTGCTGCACGCGGTGGGCTGGGCGCACGGCCAGACCCTGGAACAAAAGGACGGCGTCGCCCTGACCTACTTCGGCGACGGCGCCTCCTCGCAGGGCGATGTCCACGAGGCGATGAACTTCGCCGCCGTGATGAACGCCCCGGTGGTCTTCTTCGTGCAGAACAACGGCTGGGCCATTTCGGTGCCCACCGAACGCCAGGTGGCCGGCGGCTCGGTTGCCGCCCGTGCCGCCGGCTACGGCGTGCCGGCGCTGCAGATCGACGGGAACGACGTCGTCGCCGTCGTGGACGG
>NZ_JBFRFD010000128.1:0-7794 GCF_052114645.1 Arthrobacter sp. 2YAF22_2 | reverse complement strand
GCGTGATCCTGCTGGTCAGCGTCGGACTGGGCTTCAGCAACGAATTCCGCGCCGAACGCGCGGCCGAGGCGCTGCATTCACGCGTCACCCACACCGCCGTCGTGCTCCGCGACGGGACCATCCGCGAGGTGGCCGTGACCGAACTGGTCCCCGGCGACGTCGTGCAACTGGGACTTGGCGCGATCATCCCTGCCGATCTTCGGCTGCTGAGCGCCAAGGACCTGCTCTGCGACGAAAGCATCCTGACCGGCGAGTCGCTGCCGGTCGGCAAGGATCCTGCCCCGGTGGCGGACGCCGCCGCGCTCGGTGACCTCACGTCCTGCCTGTTCATGGGCACCGTGATCCAGTCCGGCAACTGCACCGGGGCGGTGGTGGCCACGGGCGGCCGGGCCGAATTCGGCCGGATCGCACTCGGCCTGGGCGAACGCCAGCCGCAGACGGAATTCCAACTTGGCCTCAAGCGCTTCTCCTTCCTCCTGCTGCAGGTGGCCGTCGGGCTGACCTCGCTCATCTTTATCGCGAACCTGCTTCTGCACCGCCCCGTGCTCGAGTCGCTGCTGTTCTCCCTGGCCATTGCCGTGGGCATCACCCCGCAGTTGCTGCCCGCCGTCGTCAGCACGAGCCTGGCGACGGGGACCAGGCAGCTGGCCAAACGCAAGGTGCTGGTCAAGCGGCTGGTTTGCATCGAGGATCTCGGCGACATGGACATCCTCGTCACCGACAAGACCGGGACCCTGACAGAGGGCCGGATCGGCTTCACCGCCGCCCTGCCGGTGACCGGCGCCCTATCCCCGGGAGAGCTACTCACCCTCGGGCTGCTCGCCACCGAGGCCGACTACACCGAAGCGAAACGGTCAGTCCTGGGGCAAAACCCCCTGGACGCCGCGCTCTGGGAGTCACCGGAGGCCGCTGCCTTCGAACCCTCGCGCTACCAGCGACTCGACGTGATCGACTTCGACCATCAGCGCCGGCGGACCAGCGTGCTGGTCCGCGACGCCGGCGGCCCCGCCCGGATCATCACCAAGGGCTCGCCGGAGGACGTCCTGGCACTGTGCGGCGCCACGCCGGCCAAGGTGCAGGCCCTGCTGGATGAGCAATTCGACGCCGGTTCCCGCGTGGTGGCCGTCGCCACCCGGGCCGCCGCCGGAATAGAAGACATCTCGCCGGCCGACGAGAAGGACCTGACCCTGGCCGGCTTCCTCGTCTTCCTCGACCGGCCCAAGGCCAACGCGAAGGAGTCCCTGGACCGGCTCAACGCGCTGGGCATCACGGTCAAAATCGCCACTGGCGACAACGCCAAGGTGGCCGAGAAGGTCTGCCAGCAGCTGGGCGTGCTGTCCGGCGGAACCATCACCGGCGTCGAGGCCGAGACCATGTCCGACCCGGTGCTCGCCGCCGCGGCCCGCGAGGCCAGCATCTTTGCCCGCGTTTCGCCGGAGCAGAAGGCCCGGATTATCCGACTGCTGCGCCAGAGCGGCGGAGCGGTTGGGTTCATGGGCGACGGCGTCAACGACGCGCTCGCGCTGCACCAGGCGGATATCGGCATCTCCGTGGACAGCGCCACCGACGTCGCCAAGGACGCCGCCGACGTCGTCCTGCTGGACAAGGACCTCGGCGTGCTGGCCGATGGCGTGATGGAAGGCCGGCGGATCTTCGCCAACACCATCAAGTACGTGCTGATGGGCACCTCCAGCAACTTCGGCAACATGTTCAGCGCAGCCACAGCATCCGTGGTGCTGAGTTTCCTGCCGATGCTGCCGGGACAGATCCTGCTCAACAACCTGCTCTACGACAGCGGCCAGCTGGCCATTCCGGGGGACCGGGTGGACAAGGAACAACTGCTGGCACCGGCGCACTGGAACATTGCCTTCATCCGGCGCTTCATGTTCCTCTTCGGGCCCATCAGCTCGGTCTTCGACTTCGCGACGTTCGCCCTTATGCTGTTCGTCTTCGACGCCGTTCCGGGGGAGTTCCGGGCCGGCTGGTTCATCGAGTCAATCGCGACCCAGACGCTGATCATCTTCGCGATCCGGACCCGCCGGGTACCGTTCCTGCGCAGCCGCCCCTCCGTCGGGCTGCTGTTCGCCTCGCTGGGCGTGGTGGCCCTGGGCATCTACCTTCCGTTGTCCCCGCTGGCCGGCGTCCTCGGCTTTGACCCGCTGCCGGTTCCCTTCTTCCTGGCGCTGCTGGGCATGACAGTGGTCTACCTGGTGCTGGTGGAGGCGGCCAAGCAATGGTTCTTCTCCCGTTCCGCGCAGCAGCCCGCCGCACCGGCACTGCCCAGGGTCCGGCGGCGGGGAGCAGACCACCATGTGGCCCGCCGTGCCGCCCGCTTCAGCACCACGGAGCCCAGGACCCGGCATTCCCGCAGGGGTCCGCTGGCACCCCGGCGGGGCAGGCCCGGCCGGCCCAAGGCAAACCGGGTACAAGGGCCCTCACATCCTCGGAACTCCTGACGGATAGTGGGAGGAAGCGGCCACTTGGTCCGATCCCCGGCCCTGCGGAGCGCATTGCCGGGTGAGCCCGGGGCCGGCGCCCGATTGGAAAGCCAAGACAATGAGCGTTTTTGAAGACAGGATCGACGCCGGGCGGCAACTGGGGAGGCGGCTTTCAGACCTTCGCGGCAGGGACATCGTGGTTCTCGGCATCCCGCGCGGGGGAGTTCCGGTGGCGTTCGAGGTCGCCGCGGCCCTGGATGCCCCTTTGGACGTGATCGTGGTGCGGAAACTCGGTCTCCCGTACCAGCCCGAGCTCGCCATGGGGGCCATCGGCGAGGACGGCGCCAGGGTATTGGAGGCGCATGTGCTGGCACAGGCCAGAGTCAGCGACCAGGAACTGGCGGCGGTCGAGGATCACGAACGCGCCGTGCTTGAGAACCGGGTGGCCCGGTTCCGGCAGGGCCGTCCCCGCCAGGACCTGACCGGGCGCATTGCGGTGATCGTCGACGACGGCATCGCCACCGGGTCCACCGCCAGGGTGGCCTGCCGGATCGCCCGGAAACTGGGCGCCGCCCGGGTGATCCTTGCGGTTCCGGTGGCCCCGGCCGACACCCTGGCGAGCCTGAGCGAACCCGACGATGTGGTCTGCCTGGCCACGCCCCGGGAGTTTTCCGCCGTCGGCTATCACTACCGGGACTTCTCGCCGACCGAGGACGACGAGGTGATCCAGCTTCTCGACGACGCCGCCCGCCGCCTGAAGGATGCACCGCCGGCGGCCGGGTCGGCGGCGGCCGGAGACCCCGTCGAATTCGACGAGGAGGTGGAAATCCCGTCCCGGAGCGTGCGGCTCCACGGCCAGCTGCACCTGACCGCGCCGGCCCGCGGTGTGGTTGTCTTCGCCCACGGGAGCGGCAGCAGCCGGCACAGTCCGCGGAACCGGCTCGTGGCCGGCCTGCTTCAGCGGGCCGGGCTGGGCACCCTGCTGCTTGACCTGCTCACGCCGGCGGAGGAACGCGACCGTGCCAACGTCTTCGACATCGAGTTACTGGCGCGGCGGCTCTCCTCGGCGGCCGACTGGCTGGGTACCAGGGAGGACACCGCGGCCAGCCGCATCGGGTATTTCGGGGCGAGCACGGGGGCCGGGGCCGCCCTGTGGTCCGCGTCCGAGCCGTCCGCCCGGACCGCCGCCGTCGTCTCCCGCGGCGGCCGTCCCGACCTGGCCGGTCCGCGGCTGYCCGCGGTCCGTGCGCCGACGCTGCTGATTGTGGGCAGCCTCGACCAAGAGGTGCTGGAGCTCAACCGCAAGGCCAAGGCCATGATGCGGTGCCCCAACCAGCTTGCCGTGGTCCAGGGCGCCACCCACCTGTTCGAGGAACCCGGGACCCTGGCCGCGGCAGCCATCCTGGCCCGCGACTGGTTCAAGGATTACCTGCTGCCGTGACCGGCCGGACGCATTAGGAGCCATCCCGCCCGTCCAACTGACCGGCAGTTGCTGTCGTTTTGACGGCTCAGAGTGACAACAACTGCGAGCTGGATGGGACCCGTCCTTATCCGGCGGGCTGTCCTTCGGTCGCGTCCTGGCCGACCACCAGCACAGGGCAATAGGCATGCGCCGCGCACGCGCCGCTGACGGAGCCCATGACCTGGGCGAGAAAGCCGCCCCGGCCACGCCGTCCGACAACCAGCAGCTGGGCGTCCCGGCTCTCGTCGATCAGGACTTTGGCGGGCTGGCCGAATTTGACCTGTCGGGTCAGCCGCTCCGGGCGGGAGTCCCCGAAGGCCCGTTCCAGCGATTCCTCCACGAGGCGCTTGGCTGTCTCGTCAAGTTCGCCGGCCGAGGGGGTGCGCTCCTCGGGCAGGTGGGATGCGAGGAAGAAATCCGAACTGCCCAGGCAGGTGACGACCTCCAGCGGGGCGTTCAGGCTGGTGGCCAGGCGTCCGGCTAGCCGGAGCGCCGTCGTTGAAAACTCGGAGCCGTCCACGCCCACGACGATCCGCTGATCTCCGCTCATGGCATCCACCTTTCCCCGTGGTCCCGGCAGCGGCTAGGGCCAAAGGTCACCGCGCGGCACGGGCCCCTTTGCCCGGACGGGGTGCGCCGCGGGTGTCGTCCGTTCTAGGGTGGGAACGGCAGCCGCCCAACCACCGAGGAGAACCCGATGAGAATTGCAGTGACCGGAGGAAGTGGAAAGCTCGGCAGGAACGTAGTCCGTCGGCTCGTCGACGACGGCCACCACGTCACCACCCTTGACCAAACGGGCGACCGGAGGCCGGGGTTCACCAGGGTCGACCTGCGCGACTACGGGCAAGTGGTGGACGTCATTCTTGGCCTGGACGACCGGCACGAGGGCTTCGACGCCATCGTGCACCTGGCGGCCATCCCCGCCCCGGGCCTCGCCCCCGACGCGGCGACGTTCGAGAACAACATGCAGGCCACCTACAACGTGTTCCAGGCGGCGCGCCGGGCCGGAATCAAAAGGATTGTCTACGCCTCCAGTGAGACGGTGCTGGGACTGCCGTTCGACGCCGACCCTCCTTACCTTCCAGTCGACGAGGAGTACCCGGCTCGGCCGGAAAGCACCTACTCGCTGGTCAAGCACCTCGAAGAGCAGATGGCGATCCAGCTGACCCGCTGGGACCCGGAACTGAGCATCACCGGCCTGCGGTTCTCCAATGTGATGGACCCGGAGGATTACGAGGAATTCCCGTCGTTTGACGCGGATGCCCGGCTGCGCAAATGGAATCTCTGGGGCTACATTGACGGCCGCGACGGCGCGCAGGCAGTGGCGCGGGCGCTGGCGCACGGCAAGCCCGGCTTCGAGGCCTTCATCGTCGCCAACGAGGACACCGTGATGAGCCGCTCCAGCAGCGAGCTGGCCGCCGAGGTGTTCCCGGACGTCAAGGTGGTCAAGGACCTTGGCGAGCACGAGACCCTGCTCTCGATCGACAAGGCCAAGCGGCTGCTGGGTTACGCACCGGAGCACAGTTGGCGCAACTACCACTCGCTGCGCCTCACCCCCACCGAGGACTGAGGCACCAGACCAGCGCGGCGTCATTCCGCTCCCATCAGGGGCTGACATGCACCGCAGCTGCGCCCACGCGTTGTGGCTGGGGGCTAGTGGGCGGAACGGTCCTGATGGCTGGACCAGATGTCGCCGATTTCTTCGGTGGACTGTTCCACGATCCGGCGCATGGCGGCGTGGGCGGCGTCCATCTCGCCGCGCTGGATGGCGCTGGCCACCTCCACGTGCAGCTGGAGTGCCTCGTGCTGCGGCAGATGGGGCATCAGGCCGTGCTCGGTGCGGCCGGTGAGGACTTCCGCGACGAGGTTGTGCAACTGTGAAAACATCGGGTTGCCGGAGGCGTGCAGCACGGCGGCGTGGAACTCGATGTCCAGCCGCAGGAACTCATCCTGGTCGCCGCGCTGCCCGGCCGCCCACAGCCGCGCGGCTTGAGAGACGAGGTCGCTGGCGGCATCCAGGGAGGCCCGTTCGGCCGCCAGCCGGGCGGCCTGCGGCTCGATCGCGCCGCGGAGTTCGTTCAGGGCGCGCAGCTGGTCCACCCGCCGGGATGAGGCCAGCCGCCAGCGGATTACCTGCGGGTCATAAAGATTCCAGGATTCCTCCGGCTGCACCACGGTGCCCAGCCGGCGCCGGGATTCGAGCATGCCCATTGAGGAGAGCACCCGGGTGGCCTCCCGCACCACGGAGCGCGACACGCTGTGCTGGGCCTCGAGTTCGTCCAGCCGGAGGATGGAGTGCGGTGCCAGTTTACCCTCGGCAATCGCGAGCCCCAGGGTCTGGACGAGCGCGGAGTGCAGGTCAGCTGAAGACTCCGCCTTTGGGGTTTGCATAAATAAATCATACGGATAGGCGCAAGGGGGTTGTATAAGTCTGCTTTATTTCTCTAAGATCGCTCCAGAGCAGATGTAACGATGCATCCGCGGCGGCCGGAAGATGATCCGGCCCTGAAGACAAGGGAGTCGTAATGAAGCGGCGTTCAATTGTGAAGTATGCGGCCGTGGCCGCCGCGCTGTCGCTCGGCGTCACCGCCTGTGGCGGCGGCAGCGGAAGCAGCGATGCCAAGACGTCCGGCACGGTCCGGGTCACGCTGGCCAACCACGTGTGGACCGACGGCATCAAAGCCGCCATTCCGGAATTCGAAAAGGCCACCGGCCTGAAGGTCGAACTGACCCAGCTCGGCGAGGACCAGCTGTCCGACCAGTACAACGTCAAGCTCAACGCCGGCAGCGACGAAATCGACGTCATGATGTACCGCCCCCTCCAGGAAGGCAAGGCGTTCGCCAAGAACGGCTACCTGGCCGACCTGACCAGCAAGGTTTCCGCGGACGCGAACTGGGACTGGAAGGACTACCAGGACGGTCCGGTCAAGGCCAGCACCGTTGACGGCAAGGTCGTCGGCGTCCCCATCATCACCGAACGTGAAGTGCTGTATTACCGCAAGGACCTGCTGGCAGCCGCCGGACTCCAGGTTCCCAAGACCATGGACGAGCTCCAGGCCGCCGCCCAGAAGATCTCGGCCGCCAACCCGGACACTGCAGGCTTCGTAGCCCGCACCAACAAGTCGGCAGCCGTGACGCAGTTCTCCAGCTTCCTCTACAGCTTCGGCGGTGACTTCGTTGACGCCAACGGCAAGTCCGCCATCGGCAGCGATGCGGCGAAGAAGGCATACTCCTTCTACGGCGGCCTGATCAAGAACTCCGGCCCCAAGAACGTCAGCACGGACATGAGCTGGCCCGAGGCAATGGCGATCTTCACCCAGGGCAAGGCCGCTTTCTACACCGAGGCCGACTCGCTCTACAAGAACGCCACCGATCCGGCCAAGTCCAAGGTCGCGGACAAGGTCGGCTTTGCCGCGCTGCCCGCCGGACCGGCCGGTTCCAAGCCGTACAACATCCCGTCGTGGGGCCTGGCCATCAACAAGAACTCCAGCAACCAGGACAACGCCTGGAAGTTCATCCAGTGGGCCACCAGCAAGGATCGCACCCTGGCCGCCCAGAAGGCCGGCGTCCCCGGCGCCCGCGCCTCGGTCTGGGCTGACCCGGCCGGCACCTCCACCTACCCGAAGGACCTCGCCGACGCGATCGCCGTGAGCGCCAAAAACGGCGTGGGCCACGACCGTCCCGAGGTTGTCACCGTGGGCAAGGCCCGCGAGATCGTCGGCGCGCCGATCGTTGCCACCATCACCGGTGCCGACGCCTCGGCCGAAGCCGCCTCGGCGAGCGACGCGTTCCAGAAGTTCCTGGACAGCGAAAAGAAATAGCGCCTCGGCGCAGCGTGGGGCGCAGCGTGCGCGACGCCACGCACCTGACACGCGCCAGACGCAACACCAGCCC
>NZ_JBFRFD010000127.1:0-7820 GCF_052114645.1 Arthrobacter sp. 2YAF22_2 | reverse complement strand
GGTGAAGCTGACGGTGACGGATAACCTGGGCGGYACGGGTTCGGTGACGAAGCCGGTGACGGTCACGGCGGCACCGCTGGCTCAGGACGGGTTCGCTCGAATCGTAGCCAATGGTTTCGGGAAAGCCGATGTGGGCGGTAACTGGAGTACCTCAGGCGGCAATGCCAACTTCGCCGTGAACAATGGCAGCGGCAAGATGATCACGGCCAAGGGCGTACAGCTCACGGCGACCCTCGGATCCGTTTCGTCTACGTCGTCTGATACCCAGGTCCAGCTGTCACTGGACAAGCTGTCGGACGGGGGCGGATTCTTCACAACCGTCATCGGCCGACGCGTATCAGGGGCGGGGGATTACCTGGCAAAGATCTGGATCTCAAAGTCCGGGTTGATGACGTTGGATCTGAAGTCCACGGCGGGAGGAACTGAGACCACCCTAAAGAGCATCACGGTGCCGGGCCTGACCTACACAGCGGGCATGCAACTGGCCGTCCGACTGCAGGTCTCCGGGAACTCGCCGACGACCCTACGTGCCAAGGTGTGGAACACGGCCGTTGCCGAACCCACAGCCTGGCAAGTGACGGCAACGGACGCTGCAATTACCATGCAAAGCGCCGGATCCGTAGGCGTGATGACGTATCTTTCGGGCACCGCAACCAAYGGCCCTGTCACCCTGTCCCTCACCAACTGGGTGACTAGGAGGGTGGAGTGATCGACCCGGTTTAGCAAAACTGCACTGTCGGCTGGTCCGGATCCTCTTCGAGGGTCCGGACCAGCCGTGTTTCTTGCCGCGAGGAGATCCCGGCAGCGCGGAAGATCTTTGCCACGGGCGCGACGATCGGAGGAGAACGGCGGAGCCGATCAGTGGCCGCCCGCGGCTGTCGCACGGTTATTATCCGTCGTACGGCCCGCGGAGAGCCGGCCTCACGATCCAAATAGCACCAATCGGAAAGTACGACTTGTGGCTGCTGAGGGTGATCCTGGATGGCCAGCAGATTTGATCGAAGATTTCATCCCGTGTAGTGTGACCGTTTGCAGCAAAAGTATGCTTTTCGCTTACCTGCAATTTGGTCTCTGGTTGTGTTATTGCGTCCCGCTGGGGGAACGGTCTGAAGACGGCGTGAACGTTCGTCTTCGCTGCGTGTATTTGCCCACAGCCTGCAAGCTCGTCGATTACCGGCGGGCTTGTCTCGGTTGCCATCATCCACGAGGAGCCCCTAATTGACGCGCAAAATATTGGAAGATCCCCCCGGCGACGGCTGGCCAAGGCAATTAGTAGCTCCCCTGATCTGCGCTGTTTCGCTCGCGATGGCAGCAGTCAGCCTGGCTCCTGCCGCCAGCGCGGCAGTCACCCGCCCCGAAAGTGCCTCCACAACGTCCTCCGAAGTTGCCCGCGACACTTTTAGCCGCACTTCTCTGGCCGGCTGGGGCAATGCCGAAACCGGAGGCACCTATGCAATGGACAACCCGGCCAAGGCGGGTCTCGCCGTTGTGAACGGCACAGCCAGGGTAAATGGACTGCCGCCAGGGCAGTCACTGTCTGCCGTGCTGCCTGCAGTCTCTGCGACCGATGTCAATGTCCAAGGGGCGCTGATGTTACCTTCGGTTCCCGCGGGTCAATTCGGCCTGTATCACGCCCTCGATATTCGCCGGCAGAGCTCCGGTGCCGCCTACCGGGGGCGCCTGGAGGTGATGAGTGGGGGCAAGTTATTCCTTGCCGTCTCAAGGATTACCAACGGGACTGACGTAAATCTGGGAAAAGTGCAGTTGCCGCAGTTGCTGAGCGCCAACCAAAAGGCCCATATCGAATTCAGTGTCACGGGTACGTCTTCTGTGTCCATCCAAGGACGCGCCTGGCTTGACGGAAGCGCGGTCCCGAACTGGCAGCTCTCGGTCGCGGACACTTCCGCCACTAGGATCGCCAGTGCGGGAGCCGTTGGTATCTGGGAGTACATGTCTGGCGGCAACTCGGCGCCGGTCAGTACTGTTCTGGACGACTTGCACGTCGTTAACATCGGAGCCGCTCCGGCCCCGGCCCCCGCTCCGGCCCCGGCTCCCGCCCCGGCACCCGCTCCAGCCCCGGCACCCGCCCCGGCTCCGGCCCCTCAACCGGGACGTGGAGCCTCCGCCGTCGGTTCGGCCGTGTACGCCGCGCCCGCCGACGCAATATATGTCGACGTCGCCAAGGGCACGGACTCACAACCGGGCAGCCAGGCTGCCCCCTTGAAGACCCTTGCTAGCGCCGTCGCTCATGCGAAGTCCGGCCAGGTCATAGTGCTGCGAAAAGGCACCTACAACGAGTCGGTCACAATTCCGTCCAACAAGTCGCTGACGATTCAGTCTTACCCCGACGAGGCTGTTTGGTTGGACGGGTCCGTGCCGGTGGCTTCCTGGCAGAAATCGGGCGCCACCTGGCTCGCATCAGGATGGACCCCCGAGTTCTCCAATTCCATGGACGGTGTAGCAGACAACCCGAGATACGTGAATTCGGCGAAGCCCATGGCGGCCCGGCCGGACCAAGTGTTCTTGGACGGGGTCTCGCTCAAGCAGGTCGGGTCCGCTGCTCAGGTGGTTGCGGGGACGTTCTACGTGGATAACGCAGCCAATACGATCCGGCTCGGGAGCGATCCCGCGGGGCACGAAGTGCGGGCCAGCAATCTGGGCCAGGCCATCTACTCTTCAGCCACTAAAACCACGCTGCAGGGATTCGGGGTGCGCCGCTACGCCACGCCTTATGAGTCCCGCGCCGCCGTTGTCCTGGCCGCCACGTCCGCCGCGGCTCGGAATCTCACCGTCGTTGACAACGCGATGATCGGCATTGCAATTCAAAACAATGACAGCATCGCCGAACGCGTCACCGCGCAACGAAACGGCATGCTCGGCATCGGTGTCAATGCCGCGTACGGTCTGGTTATCAAGGACTCGATTGTTTCGTTTAACAATGCCGAGGGATTCAAGCCGGAGCCGGTCGCGGGAGGAATCAAGGTGACTCGTTCGCGTGGTATTAAGATTGTCAACAACGACACCAGCAATAACCAGGGCAGTACCGGGATTTGGTTGGATGAGTCCGTAAACACTGCAAACGTCTCCAATAACACCTCGTCCTCAAACGGGATCAACGGCATTGAAATCGAAATATCCGATACCGCGATCGTTGCAAACAACGAGACCAACGGCCAAGAGACCGGAATCCTCATTTACAACACGGGAAATGTAAAGGTCTTCAACAATAACATCGGCGGAAACCGACTGTTCGGGGTCAAGTTGGCCCAAGATGAACGCCGGCAGGCGGTCTCGAGCTTCGCCGGACAAGATCCGCGCCAACCGGCCGTCGATCCGACAACTCCGTGGCTGACACGCAACATTACGATATCTAACAATGTATACGGAAACGGGGGCCGCTTTCAGTTCTATGCGCTTGACGGCGTCACCAAGATTCCCGTGGATAACATGAATGTCGTAATTACAGGAAACCTTTTTAACAAGCGAGTTGTCACAACGGACCCGACAATGGTTGCGTGGGGCGGCAATGACGGAGTAACTCTTGCGCGCTACGAAACCCCCGCCGCTCTAGCCGCCGCCAAGGGTGCAAGCTGGAAGAATGCCAGCACCGACACCAGCGTCCCGATTGACCAGATGGCAGCTCTGGCAGCGAAGTCGACCGCCATCGCTGTTCCGCTGCCACAGGACGTGGCCACGGCGATCGGCAAGCCTGCAGGCAGCACAGTGGTCGGGCGCTTCTAAGCCTGAATCAGGCCCGTTTGGCCCGGTCCGGCCAGCGGTCACGGTACGCGCCACACCCGTGGCGTGCCGTGGCTGCTGGCCCGCACCCAGCGCCGATCCGGGAATACAAGCCCTTGCGGCCCCCGAAGGATGTTGTGAGGCCACTTCGACCCCGCCAGGGATGCAACCTAGGTAGGCTCGGACGCGAGTGCCGCCGCCCTGCGTCGTTTCAGATCCCTATTCACGTACCAGATGTTCGGGCCGACCTGGCAGACAGCTACGGAAATGGCCGAACCGACGATAGGGCCGCCAGCGCCTAATAGGCCGATCAGCCACCAAGAGAGACCTAGGTTCAAAGGAACCATAATGAAGATCGGGATGGTTTGAAAGCGGAGTCCCTGGTGATCTGTCATGTACATACCTACCGGGTATTTTGCTGCCTGCAGGCCCACGAACACAACGAATCCGAAAATCAGCCAGTTGTCGAGTTGAATTTTTCCGCCGGAGATGAAATCCACCACCAAGGGTGAAAGCGCGGCTAGAACGATCCCCAGCGCCACGCCGCCCGTAGCAAACCAGAGAGTCGGAATCAACGGAGACTCCACCCGGGACGCAGAGCGGGCTTTGGCGTATATGGGCCAGAAAGCGATTCCTGCGGCAGCAACGGTTTGGATGACGATTCCGTACAATTGGGAGCCCAAATTATACTGGGCCAATTCGCTCCCCGTTGTCAAATGGCTCAGCAAAAGGCGATCTGTCTGCATCGCCACGGGCAACGCGATCATCTGAAGAAGCATAGGCCAGGCCAGATGGGCTGCCCGGACTCCACGATGGCGCCTGACGTGTGGAATTGCACGAATAGCGGACTTGAGCTGAGGCGAGATGAGACGCCCTGCAATGATGAGGCAGATAAGAGAATTTATGGCATTTGCAATGTAGGAAAACGTTGCCAGGAAACTTCCTGCGGGGGCTGCGATTCCCACGGTGACGAGAACGGCGGTCAAAATGAGTGGCGCTACAACAATCTGACTCATGACCTGGACGTTGGTCCGCTCAAGGCCGACGAGAATGCGCTGACCGATCGATAACGGGAGCGCCAGGCCAAAGAGGGCCAGGCAGGCGCAGGCCGCCACGGCGCCGTCCCCCGGGAGGAGGCCATTCCCCAGAATGGCGGGCCACCAACCGAGCCAATAGACCGCAAACGAAATAACGATGAAGATTAGACCTGAGACCAGGAGGATACGCATGGCCGTGAGAATCGCGCCGAGCACATACTCGTCGGACTTAGGCTTCGACGACCCCGCCACCGCGTTGATAACGACCGCAGCAATGCCAAGGTCCGCGAAGGGCAGCAGGCTCGGGATCGATGACAGCAATCCGTATTGTGCATATGCGTCCGTGCCGAAATGGGCGATTATCAGTTGGCTGGTTACGATGCCCAGCAGCCCCGAAACTCCCATAACTGCGACTTTGGTCGCTGCCGTGCCGCCCACTGTTGCCAGCAGGCCTCGGCGTCCGGCCGAACGGTCCTGTACGGACTTCCGATCAAGTCTGGTAGTCACGTGAATCCGTCTCAAAAAGCCACGAATCGGCGGCCAGACGTCCGTCTAGCTGCGGCAGCGTGGCGATGACGTCGCTGCGCCCCGCGGCCCGGAGCAACTGGTCCTTGATCGCTTCTCCCAGGGCACCGGCGGAACACCCCGCTGCCACCACGGAATGACCATGCTCTGCCAGCCACGATGCCAGTCCCGTCTCGGTCGTCGTGACGACCGAACAACCATGCGCCAAGCCTTCGACGATGGGAAGCCCCACCTGCTCACGCCAGATCGGCGTGGACTGCGAGGGCAGGACAAGCACTTGGGCGTGCCGCAAATGGCGGTGGATTTCACTTCGAGGCGGGTCGATGACAACGTCGATACTGCTGTCCGCCGCAGCGCTGGCGAGAGCCTGGTCGACCAGGGCTCCTTTGCCGACGATAGTGAGACGGGCTGCCGGGTTTGCGTTCCGAACCGAGGGCCAAGCTTCGAGGAGAAGGGGAAACCCTTTGCGTTGCGACAAGTCCCCCAGATAGATCACTCGATGGGGGTCACTGAATTGTCCGGGCTCGCATGAACAAGCGGCGGGAACGGCTGGGATGAGCACCTCCGTGCGACCGCCCGATTGCGGCAGCAGCCCGTGATATGTGTCCCGCGCGGCCGCAGTGCCAAAGGCCAGCCGGTCCACTCTTTTCCAGACAATGGCCGCGAGTCGCCGCTCGACTACCTTGCGCAGTGAGGACTTCCACGAGTGGCGCAGCCGCTGTGGATACGGGTCGCTGTTGCCAATGGCATAGCTCACCACCAGCACGCGCCTGCCGCCGAGCAGCCTTCGGGCAGCCAATGCCAATAGCGCAACCGCGGTGCTCGGAAGGCTGGATAGCATCAGTGGTTCGTTGACTTCCAGAGCGGTCACGTCGGAGCGGGCGAGGATCAGTGCCGCCCTGAGCGGGCTGGCCTCGATCAGTTCCAGGCCACGAGCCAGGTCGGCGTCAAAATCGTAACGCCGCTGGCGATAGATTATTGCGGCCGGCTTCAGCTGATGGGCGCGCTCCAGATGGGCGGTGCGGATCGACTCATAGAGCCGGGCGCGTTTGAGTTTCATCCGGACCATTGTCATAGTTCCACCCCCACGTTCGCTGTTCGGAATCGAGTCATCTCTTGAACCAGGCCGCCAGCACCGGAGTTCCGTGCTGCAAGGATTCGCGCAGCGCCCATGCGCCCAGCCCGGCGTCGGCGTACGAGTCGAGGATGCGGGCTGTGAGATCCCCCCGGTCCAACGACGGCGGGGGGCCGTCGTCGACGCCGTCTCCCAGGCCGGCGTGACCGTCGTGGGAGAGGAGGATAGCCCCCGGAACCGCCCCGGTCATGGCTTTCTGGACGCGGTCCGCCTGGGACGCCACCTTGGAATCCCAGCTGGTCGCCCCCCACATAACGGGCATGAGTCCGGCCGACCGGACAGCGCGCCACGTAGTCAGTGTCTGCCGGCCATACGGGGGACGGACCCATTCGACCCGCTGACCCGTCAGGTCTTCGAGTTCGGAACGGCCATCCTTGGTCCGTTGCGAGACTTCGCGGGAGGAGAAGCCGGTCAGCCGTTGATGATCAAGTCCGTGGAGGGCGATCTCGTGACCCGCGGCTGCGACCTCTGCCAGGAGGCCGGGATGACGGCGGGCCCGGCTGAGCAGGACGAAGAACGTGGCGCTGAGCTGCCGCTCATCAAGCACCTGCAGGATTCTGTCAGTTCCGCCGGGTTCCGGACCGTCGTCGTACGTCAGGACAATGCTCGGAACTGCCGTATTGACGGCGACGATGGAGCCGACAAAGGCGGAATGGGCGCGGATAACGGGCTTCACGACCCGGCTTACGATCCTCCTCACTTCTTTCATCCGTTACCGCCCTCTCCGGCGGGCTGGCGCCCGTTTCATCCACGGGCGCAAATGCGCTTCCCGCGAGTACTCGAGGTAGGCGACTCCGACTCCTCCGGCCAGCATGCCGGCCCCGCGATAGGCGGTGCGCAACCCTCGGGCCTGGTGGCGGTGGGAATCGGCGATCACCCCGAAACCGAAACGTAGTGAACCGCCGCACATGCGCAGCACCCCGCGCACAACGGATCGCAGGCGTGCCATGCTCTTGTGCATTGCCCTTTGCGTCGAATGGATGTCGACCAAAGCGGCTGAATTTCCATGGCTCCACGCTCTCCGGAGAACCCATTCACGGGTGGTGCGGTCCGCCGGAACAAAATCGGTGGCCACGGATTCGTCGCACCAAAGTATCGTTCCCCCCGCCCGCACCAGCAACCTGCTGAAAAGCGTGTCCTCGCCCCCCGTGAGGCCGAAGCTGTCGTTGAAACGCACGCCGGCCTTCCGGATCTGGTGCATGTCGAGGAGTAAATTTCCTGCGGCTGCCGTGGGTATCACGGTCCCCGTCGGCATCCGCCGTCGACGGAAGAAGGCGCCCGCGGCGATCCACGGGTCAAGGTCAGCTTCAAACTGCGAGACCACCCTCCCCATGACAGCAGCCGGGTTAGTCTTTCGCCACGTGTCCAACAGCGGTTCGAGCCCC